>JBKQLO010000031.1:0-6133 GCA_052147055.1 Terriglobales bacterium | reverse complement strand
GTCATCGACCGGCTCGATCACCAGATGATCAACGATCTGGAACCGTTTACGAAGTTGAATCCTTCAGCCGAGAATCTGGCCAAGTACTTTTACGACGAGAGCAACGCAAAGCTCGACCGTGTCACCGGTGGCCGCGTGCGCATCAAGAACGTCACCGTGTTTGAGACCGACAGCACCACCGCCACCTATTCAGAGTAGCGGTTTAGCTGAGAGCCGAGAGCTGATAGCTCGATTCCATGCAGATCACCGAAATCTACAAATCGATCCAGGGCGAGTCCACCCACGCCGGACTGCCCTGCGTCTTCGTCCGGCTCACCGGATGCAACCTGCGCTGCTCCTGGTGTGACAGCGAATACACCTTCACCGGCGGGCATCGCATGAGCATGGAGGAAGTTCTCGAACAAGTCGAACAACTCAGCCCCGGCGGACTGGTCGAAATCACCGGCGGTGAGCCCATGTTGCAGGAAAAGGAAGTCGTTCCACTCATGCAGCGTCTGCTCGACGATGGCTACACCGTGCTGCTTGAGACCAGTGGAGAGCGGCCGTTGCAGTCGGTGCCCAAAGGCGTCATTAAGATTGTTGACGTCAAATGCCCGCACTCCGGCGAGCCCGACACCTTCGACCTGGAGAATCTGGAAGTCCTCAACTCGGGGGACGAAGTCAAGTTCGTGCTCAGCGACCGTACCGACTACGAGTTCGCCAGGGATTTCGAGGCCCGCCACGAACTGACACGCCGCGTCAACGCGGTGTTATTCTCACCTGCCTTCACCAAAGACGCCCACGGCGGGCGCGACACTTCGCACTGCCTGCTCGATCCGCGGGAACTGGCAGAGTGGATGCTCGCGGACAATGTTCCCGCTCGTCTGGGGCTTCAGCTTCACAAGTTCATCTGGGACCCGGCGCTCAAGGGAGTTTGACGTTTTCTTACTCGTTTCTCTGTGCCTCGGTGTCTATATGGTGAATGCGTGCTAGACCGATGAGTGAATCCACATCCCGCGCCGTCGTCCTCCTCAGCGGAGGCATGGATTCCTGTGTCTGCGCCGCTCTTGCAGTTCGCGACTTTGCCGCCGCCGCCGTCCACATCAGCTATGGGCAGCGAACCGAAGACCGTGAGCGGCAAGCGTTTACCGCAATTTGCGACCGCCTGAAGATCCGCAACCGGCTCGTCGTCCGCAATGAGGCCTTGCGCGCCATCGGCGGATCGGCGCTGACTGACCCTACGATTCCCGTCCCTGAGTCCCACTCCATCGGCCATGACATTCCCGTGACCTACGTGCCCTTTCGCAACGCCCACTTCTTGTCCGTCGCCGTAAGCTGGGCTGAGGTGCTGGAAGCTGAGAAGGTGTACATTGGAGCCGTCGAACAGGACAGTTCCGGATACCCCGACTGCCGGCCGGAGTATTACCAGGCGTTTAACCAGGTGGTGAAGGCCGGCACGAAAGACGGCCGCATCCAGATCGTGACACCCCTGATCGGCATGCGCAAGTCCGAGATTGTCAGGCTTGGCCTTGAATTGGGTGCGCCCTTCGATTTAACGTGGTCTTGTTACACTAAGGAAGATCGCGCCTGCGGAGTCTGCGATAGTTGCGTGCTTAGGTTGCGCGCCTTTCGCGAGGCCGGAAGCGCGGATCCGATCCCGTATGCGGGAGTGACAACCAAGGCTTAACGGCGTGGCCTTCGCCTTCCAATTGCCGATTCTCGAATTCGGGAATCGTAGATTGAAAGTCGAAAAGTTCAGCAGTCGGTTCCCCTGGAGGCAACCATGAAGCAACGATTCCTGACACCGGTCTTTTTAGTCCTGATAGCCGCTGCATGTTCCCAGTCAGCATTCGCTCAGGCCACCGTCCGGGGCTTATGTACGGACGTCGAGGGCAAGCCCATCACGGGAGCGGTCGTGCATTTGGCCGATGTCGACACCGGCCGCAAGTACGATCTGAAAACTAACAACAAGGGTGAATATTTCTCTCTGGGAATCGCCGCCGGAAAGTACAACGCCTCCCTGCTGAAAGATAGCAAGGAGCTGTTCCATTTCAATGGAGTTCAGGTCGGCGCGGACGAAGTGGTCCTGGATTTCGACCTGAAGAAAGCCCTGGCCGCGACCGGCGGAATAACCGCAGAGCAAATGAAGGCACAGCAGGAACAGAATGAAAAAGCTGCCAAGGAAAATCTTACCGTCAAGACTTTGAACGAGAAGCTGGCTGCCGCCAAGCAATTGGGTGACGCCGGTGACCTCGATGGCGCGGTGAAGACGCTCACTGAAGCTACACAGATGGATGCTTCACGCGACATACTGTGGGCGCAACTTGGTTACTACACCCTTGGTGCGAGTGCCAAGCAAACCGACAGTGCCGCCAAGAGCAAGGGCTACGAAGACGCCATCAGCGAGTACCAGAAAGCGCTCGATCTCAAACAGAGAGCGCTCGATGCCGATCCCAGCAAGAAGACCCCGGAAGCGAACAAGGTTCTCGCTTCCTATTACAACAACCTGGGCAAAGCGGCTGCCTCCGATGGCAAGACCGATGAAGCGGTAAAGGCTTACAATCAGGCGATCCAGTTGGATCCTGCATCCGCTGCCATGTCTTATTTCAATCTAGGCGCCACCTTAACCAACGCCAATCTCAAGAACGATCCCGAAATGCGTAAAGCGGCTGTG
Organism: Terriglobales bacterium; assembly: GCA_052147055.1. Taxonomy (GTDB): domain Bacteria; phylum Acidobacteriota; class Terriglobia; order Terriglobales; family Acidobacteriaceae; genus JABCZH01. Next base: position 3,480 of record JBKQLO010000031.1, on the reverse strand, counting down.
GAAGCTTTCGATAAGGCCATCGCGGCCGACCCTAACAAAGCCGATGCCTACTACTGGAAAGGAACGAACCTCATTGGTGCCGCGACCTTGCAAGGAGACAAGATGGTCGCCCCTTCGGGCACCGCTGAAGCCTTCCAGAAGTATCTCGACTTGGCGCCCACCGGCCCCCATGCCGAAGAAGCCAAGTCTATGCTGACCGCCCTTGGCGCCAAGGTTGAGACCAGCTACGGGACTAAGAAGCCCAAAAAGTAGCCCGGCGATTCAGAAGTGCCAAAAGGGCAGCTTAAACGCTGCCCTTTCTTGTGGTTACCAAGGTATAGGGATTCGACGTTCTTCGTGGCCCCTGCCCCTTGTTTTCGCTAGGATTGGTTCTTGGTGGCCTTCGTGGCCTGTCGTAGGGGCACGCGGCGCACCCAAGACAACATGGCAGCCCCGGCTAACGCTCCTACTTCGTCCTTCTTCGAGCCCGCGACCAGTTTCGACGCGGCAGCTACGCCGGCGTTGCTGGGTGCAATGCTGCGGGTCCACGAGCACGTCAGTGATCTGATTTTCTCTCCCGGCCGCCCACCGCAAGTGGAAGTACACGGCCGCCTGGTCGCAGTGCAGGCTCCCGGATTTCGCACTCTCAGCGCCGATGATACCCGCCGCATCGCCGCCGATCTCATTGGCAACAACAAGCAGGCCATCAATATTCTGCGGGAACAGGGCTCCTGTGACGTTTCCTACGGCTTGCCCGGACTGGCGCGCTTTCGCGTCAACGCCTTCATCCAGCGAGGAAGCTGCGCCGTGGTCATGCGCGTCATCCCTACTACAATTCCTGATCTGGTTACGCTTGGCCTGCCCTCACAACTGGCAGAGATCGCAAGCCTTCGTGATGGCATGGTGCTGGTCACCGGACCCCGCGGGTCGGGCAAGTCCTCCACCCTCGCCGCCCTGCTCGATCTGATCAATCAGCAGCATGTCTACCACATCATTACCATCGAAGATCCCATCGAGTTCTTGCACAACCACAAATCCGCCACGGTCCACCAGCGCGAGCTGCACAGTGACACTCCCAGCATGCCGCTGGCCCTGCGAGCAGCTTTGCGCCAGGCCTCCAACGTGATTCTGGTAAGCGAACTCCGCGACCGTGAGACCGTTGAGATGGTGTTGGAAGCGGCAGAAACCGGACACCTCGTTCTTTCCAGCATGAATACTGTGGATGCCGCCAAGACCGTCGACCGCCTCCTGAGTTTGTTCTCTGCCGGGGAGCAGGCAGCCACTCGTAGCCGTCTGGCAAGGTGCATCCGCCAGATCGTCTCCCAGAAACTGATACCGCGCCGCGATGCTCAAGGCCGGGTGCCGGTAGTCGAACTCCTCAAAGTCCTTCCCGGAACCCTGGAATCCCTGGAAATCAGCAGCCCTGCATCGACCCACACTCTGCATTTTGACTGCGAGATCGAGAAGTTGGTCCAAGCGGGCGTCGTGGATCCGGAGACTGCCCTCTTGCACGCCACCGACCCCGAACAACTGCGGCAAACCCTGGCGGATCGCTGATCCACTAAAATCACATTCGAAATTTCCCTTCCGTCCCCGTATCATTTCTGCGGGGAAAGATCTCGATGCCCGCGCCCGACCGAGTCTTGAGCCTTGAAGACGCCCGCCACACCGTGGAGGAACACGCCGCACATCTTCGCCCTCAGGGCAAGGAATTGGTGGAGTTGCTCGACAGCGCCGGTCAGGTTCTCGCCGAGGTAGTCCCCGCAGATCGCAATTTCCCGCCTTTTCCCCGGGCCACTCGCGATGGATACGCTGTGCGCGCTTCCGATCTGGCAAAGCTTCCCGCCGCGCTCCATTTCATTGGCGAAATTAAGGCGGGAGCGCCGGATGTCGCCTTCCCGTTAAAGCCTGGCGAAGCTGCGGCCATCATGACCGGCGCTCCCGCGCCGCCCGGTGCCGACGCCGTGGTCATGATCGAATACACCTCCCGGAATGGCGATCAGGTGGAAATCACAAAGGGAATCACAGCCGGCGACAATATCGTGCCCACCGCCTCTGAGGCCAAGCGCGGTGATCGCCTGCTGGTCCCCGGAATGAGGCTGGACTACGCCGCCATCGCCGTGGCCGCATCGGTCGGCAAATCGCACCTGCTGGTTTACTCCAAGCCGCGAGTCGCCGTATTGTCCACCGGCGACGAGCTCGTGGATATCGATATACCGCCGGCCCTGAACCAGATCCGCAATTCCAACAGCTACTCGCTGGCTGTACAAATCCAGTCGGCGGGCGGCGAGCCCGTGTTGTTGCCGATCGCTCCTGATGAGCCGGAACGTCTGCGGGAATTGATCGCCGAAGGGTTGGAGGCAGACTTGCTCTTGCTCACCGGAGGCGTCTCCATGGGCAAGTACGATCTGGTGGAGCAGGCGCTGCTGGAGATGCAAGCGGAATTCTTCTTTACCGGAGCAAAAATTCAGCCCGGGAAACCAATCGTGTTCGGACGAATTCCGGACGGGTCGACACACAAGTACTTCTTCGGCCTTCCCGGAAACCCAGTCTCGACCATGGTCACATTCGAGTTGTTCGCCCGGCCGGTGCTGGAGGCGTTGGCGGGGATGCAACCGCGAAAGCTGGTCTTCCCGCACGCCAAGCTGAAATCTGAAATAAAAGCCAAGCCCGGATTGAAGCGTTTCTTGCCCGCAGTTCTCTCCGGCGAGTTCGAGGCAGCGGAAGTTGAATTGGTTCGCTGGCAGGGCTCGGGAGACATCGCCGCCACTGCTCAGGCGAATTGCTACATCGTAGTTGACGGCGGTGTCGCACCCGGCGAGTGGGTTCCGGTGCTGATGCGATGAGTTCCTAAGAATAGACACGGACCGCTCAGCGGTCCGTGTCTACCTTCAGCGTTGATGTTAGAGATCGCAGCTTACGGTTTTGCCGCCGGCTTTTCTCCGGCCTTTTTCGCAGCGTCTTCAGAAGCCGTGGGGGCCTTGGGCTTCCAAAAGTTCGGATCGGCCTTGACCCAATCGTCGGAAACATAGCTGTTATGCGGGTTGAAGGCAAACAGATTGGTTTCGCTGGATTAAATCGATGCGGCCGAGAGTTCACCCAGCTTCTTCATGCCGTCCTCACCCATGGCGGCCTCGAACTTCTTGTTGTCCATGAAGGCGCGGTCGATCTCGGCCATGGACTTCATTGGCGTAAAGGAACACGTAGGTGTCGCCCGCTTGCCCATAGGCCGCCTCTTTGGATCATGGGCAGGCCGCCCAGGAAATACCCGGCACGAGCGATCAGAATTTCGGGTGCAAGCGAAGCCTGTTCCCCGTCTTACCTGAAGTCAAGCCAAGCAGGCGCACCTCGGGCCCAGCTTTCCTGCCGTGTAAGATAAACTTTCGCGATGCCGAAGCTCTCTCACTACGACCGTGCCGGACGGGCCAGAATGGTCGACGTTTCCGCAAAGTCTCCCTCCAAGCGCACCGCCGCCGCCAGCGCGTTTGTCGCCATGAAGCC
>JBKQLO010000030.1:0-8952 GCA_052147055.1 Terriglobales bacterium | reverse complement strand
TGTCGTTGGGATCGAAGCCGAGTTGCTTCATCAGTGGGATGTAGACGGAATCGGTATCGACGGACAGCACGTCCGTCAGAGCGCGGTAGGCAGCGTAACTGGTGGCTTTCTCTTTGTTGGCTTCGGTCCGTTCCGCAAGCGGGCGGCGCAGGATGCCTTGAAGTTGAGTGCCGACCGCTTTCTCGTCGTAGGCCGACCATGCGTCGTACATGCAGGTGTGAACGATGGCCAGTGCGCGCGCCACGACGGGAGCGCCGAGTTTGGAATCGCGGATGCCTTGAAGGGCAGCGTCATTCCATTGGAGGAGGGTGTTCGCCTTCCGCGAGACGGCCGGGTCGGCTGTGCCGGACATCAATAATGCGGCCATCATGAAAGAATGGAGTCTCATATCAAGTTTCCCAAAGATGTTTTCCCTATCCCGAACCTAAAGAGGCTGACGGCTGGGCCTAAGGGGTGCGTTCCTATGGGGTCTTCTTCAATCGAATATGGAGGCTTAATGTCTCCCCGGACCTGAGGGTGATCAAGTCGTCCTTTTCGCCGGTGTAGTGCCACGATTCGTATCCCTTGGCAGCAACCACGAGCCGGAAAGGTACGGGTGGAACCATCACTGACTTACTCACGGGCATACTCGTTCTGTAGTCCCCGAAACGCCCCAAGTCCGGCCGGGAGAAGGAAAGATATGCACTTATCGGAGTGCCACCTTCATCGGTGACGTCGAATTTGAGGTATGCAGCTTTCGCTCCGAGTCGAACAACCACGTTCCTCACAACTCCTCCAGCGACAACATCGACCCTGGGCATGGTTTCCCCTGGCACAATGAAAAATGAGGACATGTTGTAAGGGTACCCATCGTCTTCTTTGAAGGCATTGAGGCCTGCTACTCCTGCGGGCACATCTGCCAATACGAATTTCCCTTCACTGCCCGTTTTTGTAAAAGGGCCTCCTATCATTGTGCCGACGAACACGGTTGCGCCTGGGACGGTCTGACCGTCGGGGTCGCGCACCACTCCTTCGATCGAGCCCGTAGGCCCGCTTTGGCCTTGCATGCGGGGAGCCGCCAACGCCAAAGCCGCGAGAATGGTGAGTCCGACGACGCTTTGCAACCAACCCTTCAGCATCCGTCGACCGTGCATTGGGTACCTGCGTTCCATGGTGTCCAACGGCCGTCCACTTCGACGCCGTTGCTGTGCACTACACGTGTCGAAATCCAGAGATTTTTCGTTCCCGAGGGGGCGCAAGCGGACCAGGTGCTCGTCAGATTGAACCCACAGCCGCTGGACTGCTGGATGCCGCTGTTGCACAGGTACTTTTGGCCCGTGACGGCCATGGTGTCCTCGAACTGGCCCGGACCGCAAGTCGTGCAGAAAGAGTTAGGCCCAGTCAGTTGGCAGGATTGGGGTGTGGGATTTCCGTTCCGCATGAATTCTGACTTTCATTTGAGAATGACTCCACCACCGAGGGGTTGTTTGTTATGGAATTACCCAGCGCATCGGCGACTTGGAATTTCATCTGGCGGATGTATACACCCGTCGTCGGGCATTGCGCGGGGTATTGCTCAGTGTCACTTATTACGCTCAGGTGATCGGGGCCCACGTCTCCGTTAGCCGTCGGCGGATTAACGTTCTGAAGAGGCTGGTCGCAGGGATCCGGGGGATCCCCGCAGGTCTCACCAGGGACAGGTTCCTCTGGCGCGCTGACGCTAATCTGAACGCTCCCGGCGGCAACGCCCGTAACCAGCGCGGCACTGACCGTAGCTATGTTGGTGTGGTTGCTGATCCACACAACATCGGTACACTTCGTACAGTCCAAGTCTCCAAAGTCCCACTCTTGGATGTAGGAAAGCTGAGCTTGGCCGCCTACCGGTATGGAAAACGGCTGGCCATCGGTCCACGTGTCCTCTACCCCGGAGCAGGGAATGCAAAACCAGCTACAGGTAGCCTTTTGCACGTTGTAGGAACTTGCGGTCACTGCGACCAGAATGTGCTGCGCGGCACGCAGAGGCCCAGTGATTTCAGCGCTGCTTTCGCGTACGCCTGCAGGAATAACGTTGCCGTCCCAGTCGGAAACCTGGTTTTGAACAATTTCCGACACGTTGAACATGTGAGTGGCTCTGGGCCCTAGATGGATAGGGTACCTGTAGTGGCCACCAAGGAAATGCATAGTAAACACCAAGTCTTGAGCTTCATCGGCAGGATTCCACAGAGTGACCATGGTGTCATCCCCCTTGTCGATGGTCCAGCGCGACACCGACTTTCCAACGCTCTCCTTCGCCGGGCTGGGAAGGGACTCAAACACATAAGTGTCGGTCTGGTCCACGCTGCCGCCGGTCATGAGTAGAGAGTGAGGATTGCCCTGAACATCAAGAATCAGGCTAACGCTTCCGTTGAAGTTCTTCAATCCTGACATGGCGAGGAAGGAAGGTGCGTCGAGGTCCCGTGTCCGATGAGGCGGTATTGTAAGCCGCTGCAACTGGGCAGCTTTCGCTGCGCCACCTTCCATCCAGTAGAGGCTGAGCGCAATGGAGACCGGCTGATCCGAGATATTACGCACGATTGAGTATGGCGTGAACGCCGTTCCTGCGGGAAACTTCATCATGGGATCAGCTGCGCCGCTCATGAGACCCAATTCGGCGAAACTAACTGAGGCGCGAGGGTCGGCAGGAAATGTTGTGGGTAAAAACGGGATCGTCGCAGAATAGCCTTTGGAGAGGTCTTCCAGGTTGCCATTTACAAGAATTCCGTCTTCAGGCCCATCGTAGCTGACCCGGATTCCACCTACCGCGATTGCCGAGGCAAGCTCCTGAAGTTCTACAAGCTTGGAGCCGTGTGGTGAGACCACAACCGTGTGATGCACGAGGTTGTTGTCGTGGCTGTCGCTGGAATCGACCGTTGGCATTCAGCGGTTGTGATGTCGTATTGGACAGCGCGACAAAGCCGGTGACATTGTTCTCCTGTTTCCACCACATCCCCTCGACGGTGTGCTGGGCAGCGGCTGCAATCGCCGTAGGTGCCCGCGACCTCAGGCCCGAAGTAAAGATGACGCTGTGGACAGCATCTACGTTTTGAATTGTCACGCAAATCGGATCCCAAGGGAATGTATACCGTATCTCCACGTAGCCGAAGAGCGTTGCCCAAGAGGCAATCTGCATGTCGCGGAGCGCGTCGTTGACGTTGATGGACGCCGTCCCCGCCGGGTCCATCTTCAGGTCTGGAAGTGGTAAGGCCTTGCCGTTGCTGAGGTACAAGGTGGGGCTCACCGTGATCGCATAGAGTTTTTCGATGTTCTTTATGTAGACGGTGGATTTCATGTTGGCATCGGTCATCCACAAACCGCCGATCATGGAGCGCAATTCAGGGGCTTTGTGCGGTTTTTCGGCCGGTGGAAGCGTAGGCGGAACAGGCCGATGCGGAGCTAAGACTTTGGGCTGCTGCGCAGATAGCAGCGATGTGCATCCCAGCAGGCTGAGGGCAATCCCAAGGCGCCAAGTCATCTCTTCCTCCTCAGTTGGCGGATCTACTCGTCGGCAGACCCACACTAAGGAGGTCAGGCACGAGGGCGGGAGCATCTTAACGGGGGGATGGGATTCGTCGAAAATTAATTCGGTTTGTTACGAAAACGGAACGCCGCATGTGATTTTGGGCGCTGGGCGTGGCCTCAAGTTACTGGTCTACAACGCCCCGTTGCAACTGAGCTTAAGAACTGTCTCAGACTATGGATAACCGGCAAGAAATCTCTGCTTTGTGTTACGAAATCAGAAACTCGTCATCAAAAGCGTCGCCCTACTCCACCTCGAAATCGGCCGAACTGGGCTTGGTGGAATTGCCGGCCGAGTCCAGGCCTGTGACTTCGACCCGGTACGAGCCCGCGGGCAGTGAGCTTACGGGCAGCTTCATCCCCAGCGGGACGACAGGATTGCCGGCGCTGATGGCAGATGCGGTGTTAGTGAAACCTGCGTCGATTTTCTGGGCGCCGGTCTTGCGGTCCACGACTTTCAACTCCAGCCCGAGCTTGGGAGGATTGGGGCCGGCGAGAAGCGGCTCATACACTTCCACATAAACCGCCGCGATGTCGGTGGTCTTGAACCGGTTGGTGGCAGAAGGGGTAATTTGCATGCCCTGCGCGACGAGTGGGCGCTTGTCTTCCAGCAGTTCGGCATCGAGTCCGGTGCCCATATCGGAAACGCGATGCAATTCGTTGCTCAGCGCCAGCGCGCTGAGGCTGAATTGTTTGCCGGTATAGGGGCCGATGGCCAGCGGCATCTGCAACTTGCCGAAGCTTTCGTTGCCGGAGCTGAACACCACCTTCAGGTTGTACTGGCCGGAAGCCATCTCGAATTGATTCTCATAGTGAAAGGGATGCGACTGAAACTCCTGCAATGCTTTCTTGTCGTCGAAATCAAGGTTCACGGTATCGCTGAAACGCGCGGCGATGCTGGCGTCAGGATTGTAGGCGATTCCGAGTACGTTGAGAGAGGAATGCTGCTTGCCTTTCACTTTCTCGAACTTCAGGGCGCTGGTCGGAATGTCCATCACCAAGTCAACCCGGGCAGTGTTACTGGAGGTGTAGAAGAACGGAGCTTGCATGGTGGCGTTGACGTTTCCCGCCATTTCTCCGCTTACCCGGCTCTCCAGATCCTTTTCGACGGAACTCCCGTGGAGCGAGTCCTGCGGCTTGACTTTGCAGTATCCGCTGCGGGAACGGACGATGGTGCCGCCACGTTCGACCTTCACTTTTAGCGAGTGGCAACTTCCCTCGGCCGCACTGGACGGGACATAGCCGAGAACGTAGTACTGCGATTGATCCTTTGCGATCTTTTGCAGACCCGCCAGTAAGTCATTGGTGTTGAGGATGACGAACCCTCCGGTGCCATCGGCGAGCTGATAGAGCACTTGCTGATTGGTGGTGGCGCTGGGAGGAAACTGGGGAACGATGTCGCGAGGCTGGTAGTTTTGATTGTAGTAATTGGACTGCGCTTGAGGGCTGGTGTTCCCAAGGCTGGAAGGGCTGCGACTTCCGGTGTTGCCTCCGCTGCCCGGTGAACCTCCGTGGGAACCAGTGCCGCCAGTTCCGCCACCCGTTCCACCGCCGTGGCCGCCGCCTCCGCCAGTTCCACCGCCTCCTCCGCCTCCATGCTGCACGAACAGCAGCTTAGCCTGCGGAATCGCGTCCGGATTGAAAGTGGTGAAGACCAGGTGACCGGAAGTCGGTCCCTTGGCCAGTTGCGAAGCAGAACCGCGAGGAACTCGCAGTTGACCCAGTGCCGGCCCCGCGAGGCCGCGAACGTCGATGGGATAGACGGCAACATTGGCTTTGTTACAAGCATCAATGGTCGCCGTCAACTCGGACTGAAGCTCGAAGTTCATGGCGAACCCCGAGGTCAGCATGACCAAGGTCTTACGCCCTGGGACCGTCGCCAGGTTCTTGGCCAGGCTTCGCAAGGCCAGCAACGCACTGCGGGCGCCGAAATCGGCTTCGGAATTGCTTAACGAGGGAGAGTTAGCCGGCATGATCGGCCCCATTCCTCCCGGCGTCCCCAGAGATGCAACCTGAACTGGAGGTGCAGCATTATTCGGAGAAACGGCGGAGGCTTTGACCGTGGCCACAACTTGCTTCAGCCGATCGACGTCAGCAGTGAAGTTCTGGGAAACATGCACGGTGCCGCCGAAATCGACCACCGCGATCAGGCGGTTCGGACCGGCGTTGGCATCGATGAACTGTGCCGCCGCTTGCCGCGCCCTCGCCTGGTCGCCGGCGTCCATGGTGGAATTGTCGAAGAACAAAACCAGATACTGCTTTTGCGCCCGGGTGGGCGAGGCAGCATCGTCTTCGAATGAAAAACTGGTGATGACCTGCTCCTTGTTGTCTTCCCAGACCTTGAAATCCTTCATGGTGAGGTCGCGAAGATAGTTGCCCTGTTTGTCGGTCACTACGGTATCCACCAGAACCACGCGCGACTCCACCTTGATGGTGGGAACATTGGCGGCTGCGTCGGCATTCGGTTGCTGAGCTTGGGCGGATGACAATCCCAAGAACCAGCAGCCAGCCGCGGCCGGAATGGCGGTGAGCAAGAACCTCAATCGCTGAAATCGCATACTCAACCTCGCGTTACTACGGAATTTCTACTGCGCCGCTTTGGGCGGACATCATCCGGTCCTCGGCGTCGCGCACCACCAGCCGGACCAGGTAGCCGCCCGGTTTTACGTCAAAACTCGTCCGCATATTAACCCCAGACCCCAGCTTGTGCTCCAGAGTGTCGTCTTTCAAGCGCATCTCAAGGATTTTCTTGCTTCCCTCAATGAAGTCCCCGTTGCGGTTGAACAATGCCGAGACCACGGTCAGATTGTCGAGGTTGCGCCCGTCGACTTTACGAAAATGCAGACCCTTCACATCGATGTGGGCAACGACCGTGAGCTTGGCGCTATCGCTGCTGGATTTAAAGAACTGGGTGTGCAGTTGGATGGGAATGTCGTGCAACTCGTCGTGCGAGAACAGTGCCTCTTCGATTTCCTGCTTATCCTGCTCGGCGGGGTCGGCAAGGTGCTTGGGGGCGTAGTATCCCCGGCGTGCCTGCAGGGTAAATTCTTGTGGGTCCTTGAGCGTGACCTTCAGCTTGTGATAATGCCCGTCCAGCTTGAGGTTCTGAGGCGAGAAGCCGAGAACATAGTAGTACTCTGGGGCCGCGGCCACACGGCGAAACCCCTCGTCCAGATCGTTGTTGTTGTGAAAATATGTGCCGCCAGTGGCGTCTGCCAATTCTCCCAGCACCAGTTGGTTGGACGATTCACTCGAGGTTGCGTACATGAATTCATGCTGCGCCAGGAAAGCATTGAAGCCGCCCTGCCGGCTGATGTCGTCCATCATGTCGACGACGTACAGCCCGCGCGCGTCGAGCACGTTCACCATTACATTGCTGCGCACGGCCTTCTCGATGATCTCAGTCACACGGTCATCTAATCCAGGAGTTATGAACCCAGGCGAAATCAGCACCACGGTGCGTTGCCCGGGAGCCACAGAAACCCTTCTTACGGTGTCCTTCAACGCTTCCAGCACCAGGCGGCTTTCGGCATCTCCCAGGCTCAAGGCTTGTTGGGCGGCGGACTGGGCCTGTTGGATTCCCGCTTGCGCCGCGGTTGCGCCTGACAAAGGATTCGCCGTCGGGCCCAAACCGGTGCACTGAAGAACATCTTGCTCCACCACACTCAGCATCTGTTCATCATGAAAATTGGCGATTTGGTCCGCCATGTAGTAAGTCATGTAGGGGCACTGCGCCACTCCGACATTGAGGATGGGCCGCGGCTGGATGCGCAGCAGAGCTTCATGCAGCAGGGCGCGATCGTCGGTGAAATCGAGATTGTTCTGGCCCGAAGTGGTGAAAATGGCGGCGCGGTCGGTGGGGCGCAAAGTCGCAATGTGCCGCTCAGCTGCGGCTCGCGCCGGCAACAGATACTTACTATCCAAATGCACGTCGTCAAACAAGTAGATCACAAAGCGATCGGGCACTTGCGGCGGAACGACTGGAGAAGCAGCGAGTGTGGATAGGGCTGCGGCGGGCTCCTTCGCAGCCGGGCTGGCGGGCTGCTCCACGGCGAAATGTCTGATGACCTGGGGCTTGCCATTGTCGAAAAGCTGGAAGTCGTCCTTTCCCAGGGTGCCCATGGCGCGGCCCTGGGGGTCGCGAACTACGGCTCGCACCAGAACCAGCCGGACACTGACTTTGAAGGCAGCCGGAGCCTCGTGCGAAGCCATCTCGGCGGGATTCTTGTCCGCGGCGGTCGCGGAGCCGGCGCCGGGTGGAGAAGATTGCTGGGACGAAGACGAAGAAGACGGCTGGGTTGCGGAAGCCGGGCTGGTTCCCGACTGGGCGACGGCCATGCAAAGACAGATCAGGCAAACTGGGACCACCTTGCCCGCAAAGCGTTCAATGCCGAGTCTCGGATTGGTGCGGCTGGTCACTGCTGAGCCCCAGGAGACACTAGAAGCATACGCCATTCTCGTGAAATTCGCCCCACAATATAAGGGTACTCAACCTGCTCTTTACTCGTACTGACTCTTACTAGGGAATGTCCACCGCGCCGCTTTGGGCGGACATCATCCGGTCCTCGGCGTCGCGCACCACCAGCCGGACCAGGTAGCTGCCTGGCTTTACATCAAAACTCGTCCGCATGGTAATCCCCGATCCCAGCTTGTGCTCCAGGGTTTCATCCTTCAAGCGCATTTCGAGGATTTTCTTACTTCCCTGGATGTAGTCTCCGTTGCGGTTGAACACGGCAGAAACAATGGTCAGGTCGTCGCGGTTGCGCCCATCCACTTTGCGAAAATGCAGTCCTTTTACATCCACATGAGCCAGGACCGTGAGCTTGGCATTGTCATCGCTGGACTTGAAAAACTGGGTGTGCAGCTCGATGGGAATATCGTGCATTTCGTCCTGCGAGAAAAGCGCTTCTTCGATTTCCTGCTTGTCCTGCTCCGCGGGATCGGCAACGTGCTTGGGCGCATAGTACCCCCGGCGTGCCTGGAGGGTAAATTTCCTCGGATCCCGGAGGGTGACTTTCAGCTTGTGGTAGTGGCCATCGAGTTTGAGGTTCTGAGGCGAGAAGCCGAGAACATAGTAGAACTCTGGGGCCGCGGCCACGCGGCGAAACCCTTCGTCCAGGTCGTTGTTGTTGTGGAAGTAGGTGCCACCGGTTCCGTCGGCGACTTCTGCCAACACCATTTGGTTGGCGGTTTCGCTTTGGCTTTCATACAGGAATTCCTGTTGGAGCAAAACCGGGTTGGGCGAACCCGGACGGCTGATGTCACCGGCGGCGTCAATGGTGTAGAGGCCGCGCGCATCAAGCGCACTAATGATGACATTGGCGCGCACCGCCCGTTCGATGATTTCGGTGACCTGGTCTTCCAACTGCGGAGTCAGGAATCCGGGAGAGATGAAGACAATGGTGCGCTGCCCCGGAG
>JBKQLO010000029.1:0-52961 GCA_052147055.1 Terriglobales bacterium | reverse complement strand
TCGGCCGTTACACCCATCGCGTGGCCATCTCCAACCATCGACTGGTCTCGTTTGCCAACGGGCAAGTCACTTTTCGTTGGCGCGACTCCGCTCACAACAATGAGCAGAAACTGATGACCTTAGCGCTCGATGAGTTCCTGCGACGCTTCCTGTTGCACCTGCTCCCCAAGGGTTTCGTCCGTATCCGCCACTTCGGCTTCCTCGCCAATCGCCGACGCTCCACACTACTGCCGCTATGTTTCGCGGCACTGGCCACAGTTCCATCGCTGACTGAACCAGAAACCTCCGCTACCCAGGAATCGAACCCTCTTTGGCGTTGCCCCAAGTGCGGCGGACCGATGGCTGTCATCGAACGACTTTCCGCGGCTCAAATCCAACTCCGCTCTCCACCACGGTTGCTCACGACTGCGGCATGAAACGGCTCGCCCACAACTCGCAAACTCTGCACGGCTCACCGCGCTCTGCCCCCGTCCGCCCGGCTCCTGACCCGATCCCTACTTCGCGCCCTCTTCCCACACCAACTTCAACTACGGACTCCCGTTTGCACACGCTCGCGGGCCCTGCTTCGACTTCCGTGCCCACTTCCGTCAACTTCAACACCTCTCCCTCGCTCCATTCAATTTGCATAAGGCCCGCGTCCGCCGCGCCAGCGGCTTCCTTCTGACGGCTTTTTCGAACGCGCGCCCCAACCTTCTTTTCCACTCCAAGCGCACACCGGGGCGCGCCTCCGAAAAAGCACTAGCGTGACTGTTGATCTTGCCCTGCAAGCAGTAGGACCTACCCCAATATAGGTGCGATAATTTCGGTAACGAATCCTCCTGCAACTTATGAAGCGCCACGTCCTCATGTACGGGTTGATCGGTGGAATTTTGATCGCCCTGCTTCAGTGGACCGAGTATCAGTTTCTGGTCGTCGAACATTCCATCGAAATCTACGGCGGACTGATCGCCGCGACCTTTGCCGTTCTTGGCATCTGGCTTGGCCTTAAGCTGACAGCAAAACGCCAGACAATTGTTGTGAGGGAGGTCCCCGTCCCTGCCGAGGGACCGTTTATCCCTGACGAAAGAAAACGTCTGGACCTCCATATCACTCGCCGTGAGCTTGAGATCCTTGAACTGATCGCCCAGGGCCTGAGCAACCGCGAAATCGCCGAGAAGCTTTTTGTGAGCGAGAGCACGGTGAAGACCCATTCCAGCCGTGTTTTCGACAAACTCGGGGCGAGACGAAGAACGCAAGCGGTGCAACTCGGCAAGGAATTCGGCCTTCTCCCCTGATTTACTCGTGCACGAGCACGGTTCGCGCCAATAACCATTCACCCAAACGAATGATTTTTCTCTCCGCCGCCAAAATCAGCCAAAAGGATGACGACACCGACCCCGCCTCATGCGGTATGTTGAGCGGCGGCTCAATACGAGCGGCACGAAGGTTATGAAAACATGAAGTTTATGAAAACATGAACTTTTTGAAAAAAGGAGCGAACATGAAGTCTCTGAATTCGATGAAGGTCTTTATCGTGGGTACTCTGTCGATCGGCTTGTTTTCAAGCCCTGCGCCCGCAACCGCCCAGGAACTCCCCCGGGTCTACGACGCCTCCATGCCACGTGATCAGCAGATCACACTCGCTGAAAGCGCCGCCCCGGCCGAGGTCTCCAGTAAAGCCACAGTTTATGTTCTCGGCCCCAAAGGCTACGAGCAAGCGCGGGAAGGCACTAACTGCTTTAGCTGCTTTGTCGGCCGGCAGTTCTTGACGCCCACAGAAACGACGATTGCGCCGCAGTGCCTCGACGCCGAAGGCAGCCGCACTCTCTTGCTTGTCTACATGCACGGTGAAGAGCTGCGCACAAACGGCAGGTCGGAGGCCGAGATCAAGGCAGACGTCGCCAACGGATATAAGGAAGGCCGTTACCAGTATCCGAGCAAACCGGGGTTCCTCTACATGATGTCCAGCCGGAACCGCTTGAGCGCTACCTCTGACAAGAGCAAAGGCATTTTCCCGCCGCACTTGATGTTTTATGCGCCAAACATGACCGCGAAGGACATCGGATTCGACTCCCAGCGACCGCTCGATGATCTCGACTATATGGGGATGACAAACCCCGGAGCGGGGAATAACCTCATCGTGGTAATCCCAAAGACATCGACGGCGCCGGCTAGCCGTTGAGACGGTGTGGGCACGTGGTCGGCATCGCAGGTTGAAATGGCCAAAATCGGATCGAGATATCCTATGAGAAAGATCATCCTGACCTTCGGGCTGATTTCCGGCGCTATCTCGTCGCTGATGATGATAGCGCTGGTGACCTTCGGCGACAGGATTGGCTTTGACCGCGGCGCGGTCATCGGAAACACGTCCATCGTGCTCTCGTTCCTGATGGTGTTTTTCGGCATCCGAACCTACCGCGACAACATCGGCAATGGCCAGATTACTTTCTTGAAAGCCTTTGCCGTCGGCCTCTCCATTACTCTGATTTCCTGCATCATCTATGTCGTAACCTGGGAAGTGATCTACTACAACTTCATCCCTGGTTACTGGGACGCATATGGCGCTCATTTGGTTCAGAAGCTCACCGCCTCGGGCGCAAGCCTGGCAGCCGTCCAGGCAAAACTTCAGGAGGTCAGAAAATACAAAGAGCTGTACAAAAACCCATTCTTCAATGCAGTGCTGACGTTCATTCATCCCTTCCCGATTGGGCTCGTCATCACGCTGTTCTCCGCGTTGGTCCTTAGGCGAAAGCCGCAACCGCCTGGTGCCCCAGGTTCCGCATAGCCGAAGACGAGCTAACCTGGGATTGCCGGGTAATTCAAGATTGTCGGATGGTTTACGGAATCCCCCGCCCAGGTTAGCGCCCCAAAACCAGAGAAGTGAAAACCGTGGACGTTATATGATGGGGCGCGAACCTGGGGCACCGCGCATCAAGCCGATTACACCCATTGAACCCCGCCCTGGAAAAGACTACGAGATGCGGAAAGGTTTTACGAGAAAACCAAAAGCGGACGAGCCCGCGACGCCGGTCAAGAACTACATCACGCGGAGCGGGCTGGAGCGCCTCAAGGATGAGCACCGGTTTCTGCTTACCAGGGAACGTCCGGCCGTGACGGAGGTGGTGGCGTGGGCTGCCGGCAACGGCGATCGCAGCGAAAACGCCGACTATCAGTACGGCAAGCGGCGGCTGCGGCAGATCGATGGGCGGATTCGCTTTCTCACCAAGCGAATCGAAGCCGCGGAAGTGGTGGACCCGGAAACTCCGAGAGCGGGGCGGGCCAAGGAAAAGGAAAAGGAAAAGACGAGGGCATTCTTCGGAGCGACCGTGCGCTATGCCAATGCCGCGGGAGTATCGCGAGTGGTGAGCATTGTGGGCACCGACGAAATCGATCTCAACCGCAACCACATCAGTTGGGTGTCACCTCTGGGGCGCGCGTTGATGAAGTCGGCGGCGGGTGACATTGTAGTCGTGCAATTGCCGGGCGGTACAGAATCCCTGACCGTGCTGGAAGTGGGTTACGAGCGCATTTCTGTGGAACCGTTCCGTGAACCACCTGGATCCGAGGCCTCGGCAAAGAGACGTCCTCGCCGACACTCAGGTGACGAAGAAGAGACGAAACGGCACAGACGGTGAAAGATCGCCTGCCCCCACACCACAAGATTTAGTTACTGTCTTCGCCGACTTTGAGCACCGCCAGAAAAGCTTCCTGGGGGATATCTACGCGGCCGATGCGCTTCATGCGGCGCTTGCCTTCTTTTTGCTTTTCCAGCAGTTTGCGTTTGCGGGTGATGTCGCCGCCGTAGCACTTGGCAATTACGTTCTTGCGGATGGCGTGCACGGTCTCACGGGCGATGATCTTGGCTCCGATTGACGCTTGAATTGCTACTTCAAACATTTGACGGGGAATCAGTTCCCTCATTTTGGATACGAGCGCCTTGCCACGTTCGTAGGCGAAGTCGCGATGCACGATGATGGAGAGTGCGTCGACCGGCTCGCCCGCGACGAGGATATCGAGCTTGACCATGGGCGATTCCCAGTAGTCGGCTAGATGGTAGTCGAGCGAGGCGTAGCCGCGAGAGACGGACTTAAGACGATCGTAAAAATCGAGAACGATTTCATTCAGCGGCAACTCGTAGTGCAGCATGACGCGATTCGACGTCACGTATTCGAAAGTCTTCTGGCGGCCACGTTTCTCTTCGACCAGGGCCAGGATCCCGCCAACGTATTCCGGGTTGGTAAGGATGGTGGCCAGAATCACCGGCTCCTCGATCTTCGAAATCTCGCTCGGGTTCGGCCAGCGGAAAGGATTATCGATTTCGATCATTTCGCCATTAGTCTTGTAGATCTTGTAACGGACGCTGGGCGCAGTGGTGATCAATTCCAGATTGAATTCGCGCTCCAGCCGCTCCTGAATGATTTCCATGTGGAGGAGGCCGAGAAAGCCGCAGCGGAAGCCGAAGCCCAGGGCGACTGAGCTTTCCGGCTCAAAGAAGAACGAAGAATCGTTGAGCCGAAGTTTCTCTAGAGCTTCGCGAAGCTGAGTGTGCTCGTGGGCATCGACGGTGTAGAGGCCGGCGAAGACCATGGGTTTGATTTCTTCGAAGCCGGGCAGCGGTTCGATGGCAGGATTGGCGTCGTCGGTGATGGTGTCGCCGATTTTTGCGTCGGACACGGTCTTGATGTTGGCGACGAGGAAACCGACTTCGCCAGCCTTCAGTTCTTCGACCTCGACCGGTTTGGGACTCTGGACGCCGAGCGCTTCGACATCAAGAACCTTTCCGTTCCACATGAGGCGGATTTTTTGCCCCTTGCGCAGGGTGCCCTGGAAGACGCGGACGAGCACGATGACGCCGCGATAGGAGTCGAACCAGGAGTCGAAGATCAGCGCCTGGAGCCGCTTTTCGGGATCGCCCTTGGGCGGCGGAATGCGCTTGACGATGGCTTCGAGAACGTCGGGGACGCCCTGGCCGGTCTTGGCGCTGATGAGAACCGCATTCGAAGCATCCAGACCGACGGCGCCTTCGATCATTTCCTTGGTGCGCTCGATGTCGGCGCTGGGAAGGTCGATCTTGTTGATCACGGGAATGATTTCGAGGCCGTGGTTGATGGCGAGATAGGAATTGGCGAGAGTCTGGGCCTCGACGCCCTGAGAGGCGTCGACGATCAGAAGAGCGCCTTCACAGGATGCCAACGCGCGCGAGACTTCGTAAGAGAAATCGACGTGGCCGGGAGTATCGATCAAGTTGAGCTGGTAGAGTTGGCCGTCTTGAGCGGCATACATCATGCGGACGGCGTGGGCCTTGATGGTGATGCCGCGCTCGCGCTCAAGGTCCATGGAGTCGAGCACCTGGGCTTGCATCTCACGCGCGGTCAGGGAGCCGGTGAGCTCCAGCAAGCGGTCGGCCAGGGTGGATTTGCCGTGGTCGATGTGCGCGATGATGGCGAAATTGCGGAGGAAAGCGGCGTCCATGAGATGGTGATTAAGATTTGATTTTAACAGGGTTAGGAGTAGTTCCCCGCTGAACGCGTGGGTGCGAGGATTGGCGGCCAAAGGCGATAACCACGAAGGACACCCATTCGGCTTCGCTCAGGGCAGGCTCCGGTTCACAAAGGATCTCGATTGAGGATTCCGTTACAATTTCAAGCAATGTGCCTCAAATCTTTCTGGTTCGTGAGCTGGTAAGTGCTGGTTCTGGCCTCGGCTTCGCCGCGCCGGCAGGAACTTCTGCGCAATGCGGGGATTGAGTTTGTGGTGCATCCGGCCAATGTCCCTGAAATTCCGCAGGATGGAGAACTACCGCGTGCGTTTGCGGAGCGCATGGCGCGGGAGAAAGCTCTGGCAGTGTTTGCGCAGCGGCCGAATGAACCGGTTCTCGGGGCCGATACGGTGGTGGTGGTGGATGGTGAGATTCTTGGGAAGCCCCGCGACACCGCTGATGCCGCACGTATGTTGCGGCTATTGTCGGGGCGGAGGCATGAAGTGATCACCGGAGTTTGCATAGCTGGCAGGTTGCCTCTGGGGCTAAAGCCCGCAGCCAACAAGGGGCTGGTCGGCACGGCTCAAGCCGTGCCCTTCCACGGTCGTTCGGACGGTTTGTCGCTAGTCGTCCGCGCAGAAACCACACTTGTGACGATGGAGAAACTTAGCGAAGATGAGATCAGTTCTTACGTCGCCAGTGGTGAGCCGATGGACAAGGCCGGCGGGTATGCGATTCAAGGGATGGTTTCGCGGTGGATTTCGCGCATTGAGGGAGATTATTTCAACGTGGTGGGATTGCCGGTTGCTCTGGTGTGGAGGATGCTGGAGGAAGCACAGGGTGAGAAGTAGAGAACCTGCCGGCCTTGCATTGACTTACCCATAACGCAGCCCTAAGATGAAGTGCTTTCGGTTTGGGCGCGTCCGATGATCGGCCAAAACGTCTCCCACTATCGCATTCTGGAGAAACTCGGCGGCGGGGGCATGGGCGTTGTCTACAAGGCCGAGGACACGCGGCTGCACCGCTTCGTGGCTCTTAAGTTTCTGCCGGATGAAGTTGCCAAAGACCCCCAGACGTTGAGCCGTTTCCGCCGGGAAGCGCAAGCCGCGTCCGCCCTGAATCACCCAAATATCTGCACGATTCACGACATCGGGGAAGAAGCCGGCCAGGCGTTTATCGCGATGGAGTTCCTGGACGGGGCGACTCTGAAGCACCGCATCGGCGGGCGTCCCATGGAACTGGAGACGCTGTTGTCGCTGGCGACTGAGATCGCGGACGCGCTCGATGCGGCGCACGCCAAGAACATAGTTCATCGTGACATAAAGCCGGCAAACATTTTTGTCAGCGAGCGCGGCCATGCGAAAATTCTTGACTTCGGACTGGCCAAGGTGGCCGCGGAACGCAGTACGACGCCGGAGGGAGAAACGGCGGCGGTGAGCATGGAGCATTTGACCAGCCCCGGAACGGCCCTGGGAACGGTGGCGTACATGTCTCCCGAGCAGGTTCGCGGGAGAGATCTGGATGGCCGCACGGATCTGTTTTCCTTCGGCGTGGTTTTGTACGAGATGGCCACCGGGGCGTTGCCGTTCTCGGGCGAGACCTCGGGAGTAATTTTCGACGGGATCATGAACCGCGTCCCGGCGCCGGTCGTTCGGTTGAACTCCAAAGTTCCAGCCAAGCTGGAAGACCTCATCAGTAAGGCGATGGAGAAGGACCGCAACCTGCGCTATCAGAGCGCGGCCGAGATGCGAACCGACTTGCAGCGGCTGAAGCGAGACACGGAAACCGGCAGAACGGCTGCAGCATCTTCTGCAACCGCGGTTCCGGCTGCGACCGGCGACACACGGGTGAAGTGGGCGGCGCTTGCAGCCGCGATTGTGGCGGTTCTGGTCGCAGGCGGTTTGTACTGGCGCTCGCGGCAAGCGCCGAAGCTGGGCGCAAAAGATACGATCGTGGTGGGTGATTTTGCCAACTCGACGGGCGATCCGATTTTCAATGACACGCTGAAGCAGGCGCTGGGAGTGTCGCTGCGGCAGTCGCCGTTCCTGAACGTGTTGTCCGACGACCGGGTGGCGAGCACACTGAAAATGATGACCCGCCCAACCGACACCGTACTTACTCCAGATGTGACCCGCGAACTTTGCCAGCGTGCGGATAGCACGGCTTACATTGCAGGTTCAATCGCCAGCTTGGGCAACCAGTTCGTTGTGGGTCTTAAAGCGGTCAACTGCCTGAACGGAGATGTTTTAGCACAGGAACAGGCCACGGCAGCAGGCAAGGAAAAGGTGCTGGATGCGCTGGGTGAGGCTGCGAGCAAATTGCGCGGTGAACTGGGCGAATCGATCGCTTCGGTGAAGAAGTTCGACACGCCTCTGGCGCAGGAAACCACGCCCTCGCTTGAGGCGCTGAAGGCCATGACCATGGGCCAGGAAGCCGAGCGCGAAAAGGGATCTGTAGGCGCACTGCCTTTCTTTCAGCGGGCTATCGAACTGGACCCGAACTTCGCCAGCGCCATCGAAGGAGTGGGCATCATGTATGCGAACATGGGCCAGACTGCGCGCAGCAATGAATATCTTGCGAAAGCTTTCACCCTGCGCGACCGGGCCAGCGAGCGTGAGAAGCTGCACATCGCATCGTCCTACTACAACTTCGTCACCGGAGAGTTGGATAAGGGCATAGAAACCTACCGCGAGTGGGAAGACAGTTATCCACGCGACTGGGTGCCTGATGTGAACCTGGGTACGGTGTACGTGGCAGAAGGCAAGTACGAAGAGGCCCTGGAGCAGGTTCATAGGGCCCTTGTGCTGAATCCTGACAATGTATTTACCTACGAGAACTTCGGCGTGACCCTGATGGTGTTGAATCGTATGCCGGAGGCGCAAAAGGCCTTTCAAGAGGCGGAAGACAGAAAGTTAGACGACGACGTACTCCACGCAGATCGGTACGGGCTTGCGTTTTTGCAGCACGACGAGAAGGCAATGGCGGCGCAAGCGGCCTGGTTCTCGGCAAGGCCTGAGGTCGAGCATGAGATCCTGGTCTTGCAGTCCGACACGGCAGCCTATGCCGGGCGGCTTGGGCAGGCGAGGCAGTTGACCCAGCGCGCGACGCAGTCGGCGGTGCGCGCCGACAACAAGCCTGAGGCGGCAGCCTGGCAGCTCGATGGGGCCTGGCGCGAGGCAGCCTTTGGATATCCGAGGGAAGCGCAGCGGCTGGCAGAGGGGGCACTTGCCCTCGCTCCGGACAGCCCGGATGCCCAGGAACTCGCGGCATTAACGCTGGCCTGGACGGGTGACACGGCCCGAGCGCAGTCGCTGACACAGGATTTGACCAAACATTTTCCGCTGCATACGCTGGTGCAAACCTATTGGCTGCCGATCATCCAGGCGCAGATCGCATTGACCAGCAAAGACCCGGCAACCGCTCTGGATCGATTACAAACCGCGGCTCCCCTCGACTTTAGCCAGGCAGGATTTGCGATCAACGGATCGTGCCTTTATGGAGTATATCTTCGCGGCGAGGCTGATCTGGCAGCGGGTCGTGGAAGTGCCGCCGTGGCCGAGTTTCAGAAAGTGATTGACCACGGCGGGCTGGTTTGGAACTGCGCGACCGGGATCATGGCGCGTCTGCAGATGGGCAGAGCTTACGCCATCGCGGGCGATACGGCGAAAGCAAAGACCGCGTACCAGGATTTTCTGACTCTGTGGAAGGATGCGGACGCGGACATTCCGGTGTTCCATGAAGCTAAAGCGGAATTTGCAAAGCTGCAATGACGGGACGAGAAGAGAATTGGCGGTGGGTGGATTCTAAGATTTCTTGTCTTTGTCTTCTTCGCCGTCTTTCATGGCTGTCTTAAAATTCTTGATGCCTTCCCCCAGACCCTTGCCCAGATCAGCCAGCTTGCTGGGGCCAAAGATTAGGAGAGCAATGGCCAGGATGACCAGGATCTCGGGCAAGCCCAATTTTCCGCCCATGGGTGAAGCCTCCTCAAAAATTCTAGGCTTCGCCGTGCTCCGAGTCAAAGGTTGGAATCACGCGCTCAGGGCAGCGTACCCTTCACGGTGTAGACCACGCCGTTGAATGCGTTGTTGGTCAAGCTGTAACCGACGCACCAGACCTGCACGTGATCGCCCTGGCGCTGGTGGTCGCAGGAACTCATTTCGGCGCCAGTGGTGAAATCCAGTGACCAGGTCTGGCCGCCATCCACGCTGAAATACATTCCGCCGACGCCGGTGTAGACATTTCCACCGACCGCCCAGCCGCTCTTCGAGTTGAGAAAAAGAATTTCACGAATCGGCCACCCGATGTCGAGAGTGCGGGCACTCCAGGTGTTGCCACCGTCGGTGGTGCGATGCACCCAGCCTTCGACATTGGGTGAGATCTCGCCTCCACCCACCCAGCCGGAGGTGTCGTTCACGAAGAAGGTTGGGCCGTCGAAAACCGAATCGATGGAGGGACCGCAAGTCCAGTCAGCACCCAGGTTGAGGCTGGCGCAATAAGTGATGCCGGAGGCGCGGGCGTGCTGGTTGGGCAGCAAGCTGAACTGGTTGCCGAACCAGCCACCGTTCGGATCGGGTACCACGGCGGTCCAGTCGGACGCAGACAAACCTCGGTCGGTGGTGTAGTGCGCGCCGTTTGCGGCGTCGAGATTCAACTGATCCATCTCCAATGCGTCCTGAGGGCTAACGTAGTGGATGCGGTCGCCCCAGCCGGTGGTGGTGAGAACGATGTCGGAGGTGAAGGTTTGTCCGCCATCCTGGCTGTAGCGAATGATGCCTTCAAAATTAGAGTCGTTGAATCCAGAGATGACAACGTTATTCGCACCCGAAGCCTGCACCCCATAAAAGTAATAGGGGAAACCCAGATTCAGGATCAGGGTCCAGTTGACGCCACCGTCGGTCGTCTTCCAGACCTGGCCAAGTTCGGCGGCGGCATAGCCAATCTGGGGTGTGGCAAAGGAAACGTCGTGTATGACGGCACCCGGCAATGTAGCCAAAAGTTGCCACGGGTTCGCGGTGGGGGCAACCACCTCGCGACTCTGGGCCGGGGGCGAGTTCGCAGGACGCATGGCTGCCATTTCGCGAGAAGAACCCAGCACCGGCACACGGCTTGAAACATGACGGACATCGTCGGCAGCCGGAGCAGATAACGCCAGACCGAAAACAACTGTGGCGAGAATTGCATATAACCAAGTAATCTTCACGGGGTTGCCCTCCAAGAAAGTGCGTGTGGACGCGGGGAGGATTCTAACACGGGATGAAACTGGTTTTGTGAGTCCTTCGGCCCTAGACCGACTCGATCAACGCCGCCAGTAGCGCGGTTCGACGGGGCAACTCAGAGATCAAGATGGACTCGTGGCTGGCATGAGCGCCGTCCCCTACGCCACCGAGTCCGTCCAGCGTGGGGATGCCCAGGCCGGCGGTGAAGTTTCCGTCCGACCCGCCGCCGACTGCGGCCTCTTCGAGCTTCCAGCGCATTTGCTCAGCAATGGCGCAGGCCTTCCGGTACAGGGCCGCCACGGCTGGAGTCCGCTCCATGGGCGGGCGATTCACTCCTCCGGTGACTTGCAGCTTGCATTTTCGATTGAAGGGCTTCAGCGAATGGAGGCGGCGATCGATGCCGGCGGCATCTTTCCTGTGGGCAACGCGCACGTCGAGGACAGCGCTGGCTGAGGCGGGAATTACATTCGAGCGCGTACCTCCTTGCACCGTTCCCGCATTGAGCGTGATTCCGCGTTTCAGATCGACAAGTTTCGAGACCTCGAGGATTTGCCGGGCAAGTTCAACGATCGCACTCGCGCCCTTTTCGAAATCCAGTCCCGCGTGCGCAGCTTTGCCGGTGACTTTGAGAATGTACTCGCCAACTCCCTTTCTGGCGGTTTTTACTGCACCCTTGGTGCCGTAGGCGGGCTCGATCACCAACACTGCCTGAGACTTTCTGGCGAGATTCTCGGTGATGCGGCGGGAACTGTCGCTGCCGACCTCTTCGTCCGAAACCAACAGGACGGTCACCGGGCGCGGCAGTTCATCACCGTGCCAGGCGCGAAGCGCCTCCATGGAATGCAGCATGAGTGCGATACCGGATTTCATGTCGAAGCTGCCGGGGCCGAAAAGCTTTTGGCCGGTAATGCGGCAGGGCATGGTGGCCAGCGTGCCCATGGGATAGACAGTGTCCAAGTGACCCAGCAATAGCACCGGTTTTTCGGAGGTCTTGCCGGGAAAATCGACCTGCAAATGATCGCCAAAGTTCGGGGTGCGGTGGAACTTGGCGTGGCCTCCCAGCGCTTCGAATCGCCCGGCCAGCAAGGAACCGAGGCGGTCGACGGCCTGTTTGTTGTCGCTGGGGGACTCGACCTCAACCAGTTGCCGGACGGTTTCGGTGATCTGTTGTTTGCGCTCTTCGAAGTAGTGGAGCCGGGCGGTTGCTTCAGCAGTCTTAGAGGCCGGGACTTCCTTCTTAGCTTTCCTGGTCATGAATGTTATTTCGGCGAGGAGTTTTGTAGGTCCAATCAAGTATAATCTTCGCGCCTGATCAAACCCAGTATGACAGACATGGATCATTCCGCAGCCGAGACTCCAGCCGCGAAGACCGGGTTGGACATCAACCAGATCATGCGCCTTTTGCCGCACCGGTTTCCGTTCCTGCTGATCGACCGGGTACTGGAGCTCACGCGGAAAGAGCGCATTGTGGCCATTAAGAATGTCACTGCGAATGAGCCATTTTTCGCCGGCCACTTTCCCGGCATGCCGGTCATGCCGGGAGTGCTGATCGTGGAAGCCATGGCACAGGCCGGCGGTGTTCTGCTGCTCACTGAGATTGAAGACCGGGACAGCAAGCTGGTGTTGTTCACGGGGATTGAGCGCGCCAAGTTCCGGCGGCCAGTAGTTCCGGGGGATCAGTTGCGCATCGAAGTCAACGTGACGTCCTGGCGGGGCAATGCAGGGCGCATGGAAGGCACGGCCTACGTTGGAGACAAGCGCGCGGCAGAAGCGACCGTCAGTTGCCGGCTGGTGGACCGCTCACGAGCCCGCGGCGCTCATGCTGAGGCATCCCCCGAAGCTGAATAGCCGGGCACCAACACCACCATGACGGCTGCCCCTACAATGACGACAGTTCACCCCACAGCCATCGTCGATTCTGGTGCACGGGTTCACCCCAGTTGCAGGATCGGTCCTTACTGCGTGGTGGGGCCGGAGGTAGAGATCGGCGAGGGCTGCCATCTGGTGTCCCATGTGGCCATGGAGGGCCCCACGAAGATCGGCGCCCACAACAGCTTCTTTCCTTTTTGCTCGATCGGGCTGGCGCCCCAGGACCTGACCTATGCGGGCGAGCCGACGCGGCTGGAGATTGGCGACCACAACACGGTCCGCGAATTTGTCACCATCAACCGCGGCACTATGAAAGGCGGCGGACTGACACGGGTGGGCAGCCACAACCTGGTCATGGCCTATACGCACATCGCTCATGACTGCCGGGTGGGTGACCACGTCATCCTGGCCAACGCGGCGACCTTGGGCGGACACGTGACCGTCGGCGACTGGGCGCAGGTGGGCGCGCTGTGTCCGGTGCACCACTTTGTGCGTATTGGAGAGTATGCGTTCATCGGCGGCGGCACCACCGTCACCCGCGATGTACTTCCGTTTTCGAAAACGGCGGCTGCACGAGATACCCATGCTTACGGACTGAATGCGGTGGGTTTGGAGCGGCGCGGCTTCAGCAAAGAGCGGATCGCCAAGATCCATCATGCGTACAAGCTGCTGCTGGCGTCGAAGCTGAATACTTCGCAGGCGCTGGAGAAATTGAAGGCGGAAGCCGACCGGGGCGAAGATGTGGAGCGGCTGATTTGTTTTATCGAAGAGTCGGAGCGGGGAGTGATTAAGTAGCCGTCAGCAATCAGCAATCAGCATTCAGCATTCAGTCAGGAAACAGCGCTAGAATTTTCATGGCAGAGTTTTCGTACCACAGTTCATAATCTGCCGGACCCAGTTGTTTTACGGCTTCACGATTCCCACCTGGCTGAGTGCTGATTGCTGAGTGCTCAATGCTAGACTTTCAACCGTGCCCGCTGCCAAAGAAAAACTCGGCCTGATTGCCGGCAATGGGCGCTTTCCATTTCTGGTGCTGGATGCGGCGCGGGCGCAAGGGTTCGAAGTGGTAGTCGCCGCAATAAAAGAAGAGGCCTTTCCTGAGATTGACTCGCAGGGCGCGGCCGCGGTGCACTGGCTCTCGTTGGGAGAACTGTCCAAGCTGATCGAGACTTTCAAGCGTGAAGGCGTGACCAAGGCTGTGATGGCCGGCCAGGTGAAACACAAACAGATTTTCTCCAGCATCCGGCCGGATTGGCGGCTGGCAAAGTTATTGTTGAACCTGCGTATCCGTAACACCGACGCATTGCTCGGAGCTGTGGCCAAGGTGCTGGCGGATGAGGGCATCACATTGGAGAACTCGACCAACTTGCTGGAGCCATTGCTGGCCAAGCCGGGCGTGCTTACTCGGCGCCCGCCGACGGAGCAGGAGCAGACGAACATCGAATATGGGCGCGCAGTTGCCCAGCGACTGGCGCAGTTCGATATCGGGCAGACAGTCGTTGTGGCCGAAGCCGCCTGCGTGGCCGTCGAAGCCATGGAGGGGACGGACGCGACCATCGAACGCGCGGGACAGATCATGACCTCGCTGGACGCGGGTGCTTCTACGTTGAGCCGCACGCTGACGGTGATCAAGGCAGCCAAGCCGAATCAGGACATGCGTTTCGACGTTCCGGTCATCGGCTTGAAAACGATTGAGGTCATGCGCAAGGCGGGAGCGACTTGTCTGGCGCTGGATGCGGGGAAATGTCTGCTGCTGGACGGAAATGAGATTGTAATGGCGGCGGAGGCGGCGGGAATCGCAATTGTCGCGTCAGAGTTTCAAGATTTAAGTTGACGGACGGGAGCGCCCGTCGTCCATTCTCAAGAACGAAAGGCGGTAGTTACATGTCGGAAACAGCTCGTCTTGCTGACCAGATTCGCCGGGCCTTTGATGGCGACGCCTGGCATGGGGATTCTATGCTCGAGTTGCTTGCCAACGTCGATGCCGAAACTGCCGCGGCCCATCCCATCAAGGGTGCTCACAGCATTTGGGAATTACTGCTGCACGTGGCCGCTTGGGACGATGCGGTGTTGCGCAGAACTGGCGGCGCAGGCGTGGAACTCAGCGACCGAGAGAACTTCCCGACGGTGAACGATACCAGTGAAAAAGCTTGGCGAAACGCTGTGGAGCAGGTCAAGAAAAAGCATGACACGCTGGTGAAAGCGGTGGCGGCTTTCCCGGATTCGCGTTTGCATGAGCAAGTGCCAGGAAAGAAGGAGAAATACTACGATCATTTCTATCTGTTCAGCGGGATTGTGCAGCACGAGCTGTATCACGCGGGACAGATCGCGCTGCTGAAGAAGGCGCAGGGCAAGTAGGGCTGTGAACCCCGATCATTTCATTCACGTCGCAGTAGTAGGCGTCGGGGCCTTCGGACGCAATCACGCGCGGGTCTATCAGCAACTGGCGAAAGAAGGATCAGCGGTGCGCTTGGTCGGCGTAGTCGATTCCGATACCGCGCGGGCAGACGCAGTGGCGCGGGAATTCGGCTGCCGGGGATTCGGTTCGGTCGAGCAGTTGCTCACCACGCACAGCGAAGTCGAGGCGGCATCCGTCGCCGTTCCAACCGTCCATCACCTCAGCACGTCCCGGCAGTTGATGGAGGCCGGCGTCGACGTTTTGATTGAGAAACCGCTGGCGGCCTCGCTGGCCCAAGCCGATGAACTGATTCGCGTGGCCCAGGAGCGCGACCGCATTGCCCAGGTCGGACATTTGGAGCGGTTCAATCCGGCCGTCCGCGCGACCCTGCCGGTGATCACCCAGCCAATGTTTTTTGAAGTCCACCGGCTCAGCGTGTTCACCCCTCGGTCGCTCGATATCGATGTTGTGCTGGATCTGATGATTCATGACCTCGACGTCGTATTGTCGTTCGTAAATTCGCCGGTGAAGGAGATCCGGGCAGTCGGTCTTCCGATCCTTTCCAGCAAAGTGGATATCGCCAACGTCCGGATTGAGTTCGACTCCGGCTGCATCGCCAACTTTACGGCCAGCCGGGTTTCGACCGAACTGGTGCGCAAGTTGCGCTTCTTTCAGCCGAAACAATACGTCTCGCTGGACTACGGACGGCAGGATGCGCTGGTCTTTTCTGTGGGAGGAGATGGTATGGGGGCACCTTCGGTGAATCCGCAAATCCAGGTGGTCAAGCTGACCACGGTGCGGGAAGAGCCTTTGCATGCCGAATTGAAGAGTTTTCTGGATTCGGTGGAGCACCGCTCCCGGCCATTAGTTGACCTGCAAGATGGCCGGCGCGCGCTGGCCGTGGCCCTCGATATCGTGGCCGCGATCGGCGATCACGGCAGCAAGATCAAGCTGGAGCAACTCCAGAGGTAGGAACTGGCGTCTCTGTCAAGTTTTGTCAAGCATCCGGCTGGGTGATGATCTGGATACAACCTGAGTACCTAGCCTTCCAGAGCATCGCAGATTCCGGAAAAAGGTGCGAAAATAAAGCAATTGGGCCGCAGACGCCGCGGATGTATAGGGTGAAACCGACAGTCACGGTAACCCGGCAGGATTGCTGTTGCTGCAACTAATATCCTGCGGCTGGTGTCTAACCAACGGGTAAGCCGTTCGATGTCAACCACACAAATCCCGCCGACTACGCCGACCTCTACAACACCTTCGCCACGAAAACCTGAGGGCGGAGATTTGTACGACGCCCGCTACTGGGAGTCGGCCTACCGGGAGATTGATGAAGCGCCAACTTTAGTACTCCAATTGCAGGACGATCTGACGCACTCGCGGCGGCGGGAATCGTTCTGGATTTCAGTGGTCGTGCACTTGCTGGTGGTGCTGCTGATCGTGAACTCATCGAGAATCGCCGGGCTCATACCACGACAAACCGCAGTGTTGAGTACAAATGCTCTGCCGCAGGACAAAGATCTTACGTATCTCGAGCTTCCTCCAGACCAGCAAAGGCCGCCGGCCAAGCCTCCGGAGACGAACATCATTTCGGATAAGAATCGCATCGCGACGTCAAAGGCGCCGCAAATCGATCGCAAAGAACTCAGGAAAATTCTGGACAGCAGCCGTCCCGGCCAGCCGGGCCCGAGCGGGGCACCGCAGCAGGCCGCGCCCGGGGCTGAGGCTCAGAGCGCGCCGGCGCCGCAGCTACAGCAGCAGGCGCCACCGCCGCCTCCACCAGATCAGAATCTCAACGCCAAACTGCAGACCCCGGTGCTGTCGCCCAAGGACGCGTTCTCCACCGGCTCAAGGTATGTGGGATCCGCAACTCAGCAGGCGGCCAGAGCAGTGGCATCGACCCACGGCGGCTCTGGCGGCCAGAACGGCGATTTCGGGTTAGGCCTGGGGAAGCAAGGGGCAGCGTACGGCGGACTGGAGGTCCTCAGCGACACCATGGGAGTCGACTTTGGACCCTACCTGGAGCGGGTTCTACATGATGTGAAGATGAATTGGTACCTTCACATTCCTGAGTCGGCGAGGGCGCCGATTATAAAGAAGGGGAATGTCTCCATCGAATTCGCCATCCTGAAGGACGGCAGCGTGGCCGGGATGAAACTGGTATACACTTCGGGCGATACGGCGCTCGACCGCGGGGCTTGGGCCGGGATTACCGACTCCAATCCGTTTCCGCCGTTGCCCCATGAATTCGGCGGCCAGTACCTGGCGCTACGCTTCAAATTCCTCTACAACCCGGACAAGAGCGACCTGCAATAGCATTCTTCTTTTTCGGTGCTAGGATTTTTCCAGCCGAATCGAGCCGTCACCGGTGTGGATGGTCAGCAGCTTTCCGCCGCCGTTGATCTTCCCATGGATGTTCTTTTCGCCTAATCGCCCGTCGACGGTCACCGGCATTTCCACGTTGATATGGCCGTCGTTGGTGTGGAGGTCCACGTCGGCGGCAAAGGTCTCCGGCAGTTCCACGGTTACGCCGCCGTCGCCAGTGTGAACGTTCCAGCTTGACGCCATGGTCGAGCCGGGCAGAACACGAGCTTCGATGCGGCCGTCGCCGGTGTTGAGGTCGAGCGCGTCAAAGCGGCCGGCAACGCGAATGTGTCCATCTCCGGTGCGGGCGCGCAGGTTGCCATCCACCGATTCGATCTGTTCGTGGCCATCGCCACTTTCCAGGTCCATATCGCCCTTGAAATTCGCCAGTTCGATGGAACCGTCACCGGTGCGCAAGTTCACGCGGCCCTGGCGAGGCATGTGGATTTCGATATCCACCTTGTAGCTGCCAAACTGGACAGTGAACACATGATGCGGGAAGCGCAGCTCGATCTCCACCGCATCGCCATTCTGGCGCTCGATGACACGGAGGCCGTTGTCGCCGAATTTGTAGCGGTTGCTGGTGATGTGCACGTCGATGGTTTTCTGATCCCAGGTAGCCACACGGATGTTGGCGTCGGAGGTTTCCACCCGCAGGTCGGGCCTGCCGGTGATGTTGTAAGTCTTCGACCAGTCTTCCGCCTGGGCCACGGGGGTGATCGCCAGCACTAAACCCAATAGCGCAAATGTGAGGCGTTGCATAAGTCGCTCCTGTGCGCGGGGCACACATTCGCCCCCGGCGCTAGACGATGATACGCAAGCTTGGTGAACCCGGTTCCAGGCATCTTTGCGGCGCCGGGCCGTTCCAAGGGCTACAATAGTAGCGTGCCCGCCGCTGGAGCAAAACGGCAGCCGGAGCCACCTCCGGCCGAACATCATCGCACCCCGCAGGTTTACACCCTGGAAGCTACTGGCCTGCTGGTGATTGCTCTCTTGATCCTGGTCCTCACGCTAATTCGTTACTGGTACCAGATCCCCTGGAGTGCCCGCTAGCCGTGCTTCCGGAACCGCTGCTGGTCGTGGTGCTGGGCCCGACCGCCAGTGGGAAGACTGCGCTCTCGCTGGCGCTGGCTGAGCGTTTCCAGGGTGAGATTGTGAATTGTGACTCGGTCGCGATGTATTGCGAATTCGAGATCGGCACGGCGAAGCCGGATGCCGCGGAACGCGCCCGCGCTCCCCACCATCTGCTGGATTTTGTGGAGCCGACCGGTTACATCACAGCGGGAGAGTATGCCCGGAGGGCACGGCAGGTTTTGCAGGAGATCAAGCAGCGCGGCGGTTTGCCGTTGGTGGTGGGCGGCACCGGGCTTTATCTGCGGGCGTTGCTCGAGGGACTATCGCCTGGGCCACAGCGATCGGAGGAGTTGCGGGAGAGACTGCGCGAGAAGGCGGAGAGGAAAGGAACGAGCCATTTGCATCGGGTCTTGCGCCGGATGGACTGGGATGCGGCGGCGAAGATACACACCAACGACCTGCCCAAACTGATTCGCGCCATCGAAGTTTGTTTAGGCTCCCCTCAGAAGCTGACCGAGATGTGGAAGCAAGGGCGGGATCCATTGCAGGGATTTCGCATTTTGCGGATGGGCTTGAACCCTGAGCGGGATGCACTGTATGGCCGCATCAATGAGCGTGCACGGCACATGTTCGCGGCAGGATTGGTGGAAGAGACGCGGCGTCTGCTGGCTCAATACGGAGAGACGGCGCGACCGCTGGGTTCACTGGGATACAAGCAAGCGGTGCAACTGGTCCGAGGTGAGATTGATGAAGCTTCTGCTCTGCAAGCGGCGCAACAGGCGCATCGCAATTACGCCAAACGGCAGATGACCTGGTTCCGGCGGGAGCCGGAGGTGAAGTGGTTGGCGGGATTTGGGGATGAGAGGGCGATCCAGCAATCGGCGGTTGAGTTGATAGAGGATTTCCCTGGCATTGGGCAAAAGGCTAGACCCTAGGCTCTCCCTTTTCCGATACGGCGTACGGGAGGCGGCTGGTAGTGACCTACGAGCTGCCCGTGCAGCGGCAAAGCGCCTTTCACTGGGGTTTTTGCTCGCCAGCAGTCTCCTCTTGCTGCTCTTCAGCCTTCAGCCAACTGGAGTCGGGGTCGTATTTCTTCATGGTTTTGGCAAGAACCTCGGTCTTCTTGCCGAGATCCTTCTGATACACCAGCCCATCCTGGTTGACAACGAACGTCATCACGCCAGACGATCGGTATTCCGCCGGGTAGGCCACGAAAGCGAAACCCTCGGTCAGTTTGCCGTTTACAACGTAACTCTTGGCGCCGCCTGGGCCATTTTTTCCCTGACGCGTCAGGATGAGGTAATAGTAACCGCGGTATGGAGTCGGAGCGCCTTCCAGGCTTTTGGCATAGCCCGTAGCCACCGCCCGTGCCACCAGCGGCCCAATGGGGCTCTGGGGTTGGCCCTCAGCAGCTTTCCAATAAAGGCCGTTGCGCTGTCCTTCATCGCTGAAGATTTTCTGGGCGTACTCGTTATGCCGTGCGGAATATTCTTTCTGAGCCGCCACCAGTTCCTGGCAAACGCGAATGGCAGACATTTCATTCCGTCCGACTCGCCTGAATAAAATCTCCTTCTCGCCCGCCTCAGTGTCGAAGTACCACGAATTGCCGTTGTTCACGAGCGGTATGGGCGTGGGCCAATTCTCCGCGCCGATATACAAGGTAGTGGTTCCATCCGGCTCTTTCACCAGACGGTGCATTTCCTGATATCTCTTTGCGAAATTGGCGCGGCTGTTGGCGTCCTCAGTCTCGTCTCCCGACGAAACGATTTGCTTACCGTCTGGCCCGAGAATGTCGAGCATCGCCTTCTCATCGTTGCTCTGCGCTGCCGTGACCAGCGCATTGCTCGCGTCCTCCGGCGATGAGAATGTTCTCTGGCCCTTCTGCTGCGCCAGGGAACGACTGGCAAAACACCCCGTCAAGAGGATTGCGACCGCGGCTAATTTAGGAAGATTGGCGCAATGAAATTGGTTTAAGTTCAGCTTGGTTCGCGGCATATCGCTTCTCTCCATTTCTAGATTTCACAAGCTACTCGGAACATAACCCAATGCCGATTACCGGCGCCCGCCACCGCCGCCGCGAGAGCCTCCGCCGCCCCGTGACCCTCCACCACCGAAGCTGGCGCTTCCGCGTGACGAAAAGCTCCTGGCTTGTCCACCATGCTCGTAACCGCTGAAGGCGCCGGAGCGCACGCCGCTTTGACCGCGGGGTGCAGCATATCCTCGAGCCGCCTGAGTGTTTCCGTTGAAAGGTCTGGGAGTAGCGCCGGGATGGTTGTAGACTCCGCCGTGAGCGCCAACGTTCCCGTTAGGCGGTCTGGGGACCGCAGTGCCGCGGGCGTTCACTCCGCCGCGGAAACCGTTGGCTCCCGCACGGACCCCTCCACCACGGTAGAAGGTGTTGCGGTTATAAAACGTTCTGCTTTGGGAGAAGTACCGGCCGCGGTTATAAATCGGGTATCCGCCACGCCAATTGAATCCCCAATGACCCCAACCCCACCCAAAGCCGCCGTACCAACCGATTCCGAAGCCGAGTCCGAAGCTGAGGTACGGGCCGCCAAACCAGATTCCGGGATATGGATACCATCCCGGCCACGCCACGATGGGACCTCCGTAAACCAACCAGGGATTATAGGCGGGGACGTAAACGACATCGGGATTAGCAGGCTGAATGGCGATGTCATCGTCCTGACCGCTCGTATCTACGGTTTGCTGCGGCGTGGATTTAAGATTGCCCGCTGCACGCGCGCGTCGGCGCATCACCTGCACCGCATCCATCACATCCTGTTGCTGGTTGTAGTAGGCGTCGCCTAGAGACGAGGTCCAGGAGAGATTCTTGTCCATATTGCCGAGAACGGATGGAAATCCAGCCAGCGCCTTAACACTTGGATCCCAGGGTTGCTGATCCACAGCCTGACCCAAAGCATCGCCCTTCAGATCGGGATGCGCCTGCACCCATCGGTCGGCCTCGACCACTTGCTCGGGAAAGGTTGCGGCGGCCAAAACCTGCGCCACCAGCGAATCCGGATATAGCGCAATCGGCGCGACCAATTGCTGGAGCTGTTCGGGAGTTTGTTGCGTGTATGGCGCAGCCTGCGCTGGGGCCTGCGTGGCCTGGGCGTCTTGCGCGGGTGCTGGCGCATCTTGATAGGCCAACAGGTTCTGAGGCCAAGTGGTGAGCAACAGAGCCAACGACAACAGGGAACCCAAACTCTGCCTGCCCAATTGAGGTTTTGAGAAGTCTGCTGCATGTCCGAAAATGTTCATGTTCTTGAACCTCCTCCAAAGCCCGTGTAATTCAATGGCATGACCAACACAAGGCGTCGATGCACAACACAGTGGGACAGTGCATTGCTACATCTCTTCTGAAATAGTTAGATGCCGTATCAAACAGTTGGATGCTGTATTTGGCTCTCCGTTGTCCCACGTGCATAACACACAAAACAACAACCCCTCCGCCGCGAGTTGGTGACGTATGCGACTTGAAACACCTTCGGCTACAACACAACCATGATCCCAACTTAAGTAGCCAAAGGACGTGTGTCTGTTCAAAATTGACCACTTACGGTCAGGTGCTGGCGGTTTAGCTGGGCAAAAGTGACCGGATCGAAAAGGGAACCGGGCGTTGGGAGGACAACTCCAGAAGTCGCGACCGGGCCCGCATAAGGGCCAAATGTAGCACAAAGATTAAGACGCGAACACCAAACTCCGTCGTGCTATCTTCTGACTCATGCTCCGGAAACTTGCGGTGGTTCTGCTCGCGTCGCTGCTCGCTTATCCAGCGTTGGCCAGGGACAAATACCAGCCTGCCGGCCCGGTTCAGCTCGACCGTGAGGGCGAAAAGTGGGCGGAAAAGAGCTTGCGCAAGCTTACGCCGGAGGAAAAAGTCGGGCAGCTCTTCATGATCAGGCTGCAAGCTGAGTTTCTGAACGTCGCCAATCCAGAATACTTGCAAGTCCGTGACACGATTCGAAAGTACCACGTGGGCGGAGTTACGATGACGGTACGATGGGAGCCGCCTTTTCTTTATCGGAGCGAGCCCTACGAAGCGGCGGTGTTGCTCAATCGCTTGCAGCTGGATTCGAAACTGCCCCTGCTGGTAGCGGCGGATTTCGAGCGTGGCTTATCCATGCGGCTTCATGGAGCGACCGAATTTCCACACGCCATGGCATTCGGTGCTGCGGGCAAGCAGGAATATGCCGAGGCCTTTGGACGAATTACGGCGCTGGAAGCGCGGGCCATCGGGGTGCACTGGAATTTTTTCCCTGACGCCGATGTCAATTCGAACCCCGCGAACCCCATCATCAACACGCGGTCGTTTGGCGAGGATCCGCAGCAAGTCGGGGATTTGGTGGCTGCGTACATTCGTGGCGCGCGGGCCAACGGAATGATGACCACGGCCAAACACTTTCCCGGCCACGGAGACACCTCGACGGATTCTCATCTGGGCATTGCACAAGTCACGGACGACGTCGCGAGACTGCAGTCGATCGACTTATCACCATTTCGCAAAGCGATTGAGGCTGGTGTGGACTCGGTCATGGTGGCGCACGTGACCGTGCCGGCATTGGATGCGCAGCCGGATCACGTGGCCACGACCTCACCCGCGATTGTTACGGGCCTGCTTAAAGAGCAACTCGGGTTCAAGGGACTTGTAGTGACCGACGCGTTGGAGATGGCGGGACTGACGCGGCTCTACGCCGGCCATATCGGCCGTGCGGCCGTCGATTCTTTCAAGGCCGGCAATGACCTGTTGCTCATTCCGGCGGATTTAGACGCGTCTTATCAAGCGGTTCTGGAAGCTGTTCGGAGCGGGGAGATTTCGACCTCGCGGCTCGATGCTTCGGTACTCAAAATATTGAAAGCAAAGGCCTCGGTAGGCCTGAACAAAAGCCGACTGGTGAACATCGACGCCCTTTCCGATGTCGTCGCCCAACCCGCCAATGTGGCTTTGGGTCAGCAGGTTGCCGACGATGCCGTCACCCTGGTGCGAGACAACGGCAAGCTTTTGCCGTTGAAAGAAGCGGGAACCGTGGCGGCGGCTTTGCCGTATCAAAGGGTGGAGGAAGTGCGCAATCATCTGGTCGCGGTCATCTTCATCGATGACGTGCGCGTGGACGCGGGACGGACCCTCGAACGCCAGATTCGTGCACGGATAGCGGACGCGAATGTGCTGTATGTGGATTCCAAGATCGCGGATGGCATGGCTACTGGAATACTGAAAGCGGTGGGTGAGGCTCAAATTGTGATTGCCGCGGTGTATGCGGTTCCAACGGCTGGACGCGCACCGCAAGGAGCGAACGGGTTGACCAATTCCGTCAGCCTCGGCGATGCGAACGCGGCTCTGTTGCAGAAGATCCTGGACCAGGGCGCAGCCAAGACCATGGTCTTGGCGATGGGGAATCCGTACTTGGCGCAAAGTTTCCCGACGATCCAGAACTATCTTTGCGCTTTCTCCAATGTGTCGGTTTCGGAGGTGAGTGCGGTAAAGGCGTTGTTCGGGGAGATTGCCATCCACGGCCATCTTCCAGTGACGATCCCGGGCATTGCCGAGCGCGGCGCTGGAATTGAACGCCCAGCGCAGATCGCGAAAGGAGACTCTCAACATGCTTATACCCAAAGCTCTGGACAATAAGACCAAAGCCCTGATTGCGGTGGCGTTCGCGAGCTGGCTGATGGTGCTGGCTTGCACCGTCGACGTCAAAGATCGCGATGGCGACAAAAGCAAGGTCGATATCCAGACTCCGGTCGGAGGCATCCACGTTGACGAAGAAGCCAACGTCAAAGACACGGGCCTTTCGGTGTATCCCGGGGCGCGAAAGAAAGAGAAGACGGACAACGACAGCAAGAGCGCTAACGTCAATATTTCCAGCAGCTTTTTTGGAGTGAAAGTGGTGGCCATCGAATATGAGTCCGACGATCCGCCCAGCAAAGTACAGGCGTTTTATCAGGAGCAATTGAAGAAGTTCGGGCGCGTGATCCAGTGCCGTACCGACAAGCACGGCGGCGACCTCACGGTGAAGGCCGGACACGAAGACAGTCGGAGGGAAGTTCGGTGCGATGGCAATAACAGTGGAAACGTTGTCGAGCTGAAAGTCGGTACTGAAGACAATCAACACCTGGTATCGGTTGAACCGGAGGGCAAGGGAACGGATTTTGCCCTGGTTTATGTCGCGACGAGGGGTAAAGAAGGCACGATTTAGCCATACCTGTGAACTACGGTCCTGGAGGGACACATGAGTTCAAACACTTTGATCAGTAGAAAAAACAATTTGGCGTTAGCTGTCCTCAGACTGGCGCTGGCGATGGTGCTGGCATTCTCAGCTTCCAGCGTGTGCGCACAATCTGCCGACGACAGCGACAAGAACTTCGACCTCAAGAGCACGCTGGGCGACGTACATGTGGGGTCGGATGTTGACCTGCGCGAACTTGGATTGCCCGCCTATCCCGGAGCACGGTTACGCACGCATGACGAGGACCGGAGCAATGCCAACCTTGCCCTGTTTACTTCGGCATTCGGAGTGAAGTTGCTGGTGGCTCATTATGACTCGGACGACGATGCCGGTAAGATCGTTGCGTTCTACCGTGGGAAACTGAAGAAGTACGGCAAGGTGCTGGAGTGCCATAGCAGTCATCATGGCGGAGATATCCACAGCGGCGTCAACATTGATGAGAATGGTGAAAGCTCGAACCGCTCGAAAGAACTGAAATGTGAAAGCGACAACACCGGCAACGTGATTGAGCTCAAGGTTGGCACCGAAGACAATCAGCACGTCGTGGCCGTCGAACCTGGAGAAAAAGGAAAAGGCTCGACCTTCGAGATGGTTTATGTCCACACGCGAGGCAAGCAGGGGGAGATCTAGCAGGCGCATAAAGGGCTGAGCCTTCCTTGCGCGCTGCTCTGCCCTGCGGTACCTTGAAGTCCAGTGGAACACCCCTGCTATAAGTGTGGCTCGAACGTGGAGGATGGCGTTCCCTTCTGCCCCCAGTGCACCGCCCCGCAGATCCGCGTTGGGGGAGGCAGTGCTGAGGCGGCGTCGGCGACCGAACTAGGCGGGGATTCTTTCCCCAACCCGAGCGGAACGGCGATCCAATGGTCGGAAGCTCTGCCATCGGCAGGGCTGGCTGGGCTGATTGCGGCTGTCCTGATGTTCATTCCCCTGGGCGCGTTTGGGTTGGGAATGATTGCTGCCGGAGTCCTTTCCGTCTTGTTTTATCGCCGCCGCAAGCCGGCCAGCAACCTGACGCCGGCCATGGGAGCCCGGTTGGGCGCGGTCAGTGGGACGCTGGGCTTCGGGATTTTCGCAGTTTTCAGCGCCGTGGGGACGCTGGTTTTTCATAGCGGCGGGCAGTTGCGGGCGGCCCTGCTGGAAGCCGTCGAGCAATCGGCTGCGCGCAGTTCCGACCCGCAGGCCCAGCAAGTGATCGAATACCTGAAAACCCCACCTGGACTGGCCTTGATGATGGGCCTGGGGCTGGCGTTCGTGCTGGTGGCGTTCCTGATTCTTTCCAGCCTGGGAGGCGCAGTTGGGGCGGCGATGATGCGAAGAAAAGACCGGATATGAGCGCTATCTATCCCCTGCTTGCCCCGCCGTGCTTTTCCCGCGTATGATGCAGCGTTCATGAGTCCACGACCTTCGACCCGTCCCGCTAACCTGAAAGAGAAGTCGCAGTTAATGTCGGCATCAGAGATTGAGCGCACGCTAGTGCGGCTGGTCCACGAAATCATAGAGAAAAATAACGGCGCCACTGACCTGGGAATTGTGGGCATCCGGCGGCGCGGGGTATTTCTGGCACAGCGCCTGGGCGACATGATCCAGCGCATCGAAAAAACCCCGGTGCCGGTGGGTACGCTTGATATCAGCCTGTACCGTGACGACCTTTCGACGGTGGGAACGCAGCCGGTAGTACAAAAAGGCGATATCGGATTTCCCATCACTGGCAAGAACATCGTCCTGGCAGATGACGTCCTTTATACCGGCCGCACCGCCCGCGCCGCGCTGGACGCCCTGTTTCACCAAGGACGTCCGAGGCAGGTACAACTATGCGTGCTGATCGATCGCGGCCACCGCGAGTTACCGATTGAAGCGACTTTCGTGGGACGCAAGGTACAGACGACGTCGCAGGAGATCATCGAGGTGAAGTTGCGGGAGCTTGACGGCGAGGAAAAGGTTGTGGTGGTTGAAAAGCAGGGTTGAACGGATTTGAGGCAGGGGCGTCTCGCCCGTGCCGTTGTCCTGGGCACGTGATGATTAAAACTGCGCGCGGTTCTCTGCTGGATATCGAACATCTCGAGGCGAAGGAGATTACGGGGCTGCTGCAATTGGCGCGGCGGATGAATCCGCTCAAACCCCGTCCGCTGCTGCGCGGCAAGCGCGTGCTGCTGCTTTTCTACGAAGCCTCGACCCGGACCCGCAGCTCTTTTGAAATCGCCGCCAAGGAAATGGGGGCGATGACGACGCTCGTACTTTCGAGCGGATCGAGCATTGAAAAAGGGGAGTCGCTGCTCGACACCGCCTACACGCTGCAGGCGGTGGGAGCGGATGTCATGGTGGTCCGCCATCCTGCGGCGGGAGCGCCGTTGCTGATGGCCAGGCACCTGAAGATTCCGGTCATCAATGCCGGCGACGGCATGCATGAACACCCTTCGCAGGCGCTGCTTGACGCTTACACCATTCTTCGTCACAAAAAGAAGCTGGATGGGCTGCAGGTCGCCATCATGGGAGACATTTATCACAGCCGGGTGGCGCGTTCCGCCATCCACCTGCTGAGCAAGTTCGGCGCCCGCATCACGCTCTGTGGTCCACCCGAACTGCTGCCGGAGATGGCCACCTGCCTGGCGCCCAACTTGCACATTACGCGCACGGCGGAGGAAGCGGTGCGCGGCGCGGACGTCATCATGGTGTTGCGGGTGCAAAAGGAACGGCTGGCGGGGATGAAAATTCGGTTGCAGGATTACATTGCGCGCTATCAGATGACCATGGCGCGGCTGAAGCTGGCCAAGCGCGACGCCATGGTGATGCATCCTGGCCCCATCATTCGCGGGCTTGAACTCACCTGGGAGGTCGCGGATTGCCCGCAATCGGTCATCGTGGAAGAGGTTGCCAATGGTGTGCCGGTGCGGATGGCGATATTGGCGCGGGCGGTGGGGAGAGCCCGATGAAAAACGTTGCGCGCCGGAGTTGAAAACGGATTGAACTGAATGGCACATGACAAGCTCAAATCGGGTGGATTGCTGATCAAGGGTGGCCACGTGATTGACCCAGCGGCCAAGATCGACGGCGCGATGGATGTGTTGCTGCACGATGGCCGCGTGGCGGAAATCGCTCCGCCCAACAAAGTTCGCGGCGGCGCCGATCAGACTTTCAATGCTCGCGGCCTGGTGGTGGCGCCGGGCTTTATCGATCTACATGTACACCTGCGCGAACCCGGCCAGAGCTACAAAGAGACGATTGCCAGTGGAACAGCGGCTGCGGCAGCGGGGGGTTTTACTTCGGTTTGCTGTATGCCTAACACCTCGCCGGTGGTGGACTCGGTCGAATGGGTAACCTGGATTCAGCAGGCGCAGCGTGGTGCGGTGGTGAATGTCTTTCCCGTTGCCGCGGCCACGCAAGCCAGCAAAGGGGCGGTGCTTACGGATTTTCGCGGCTTGCAGCGCGCCGGAGCGGTGGGCGTCAGCGATGACGGCCGGCCCATCCTGAACGAGACCACCATGCGCGACACGCTCCGGCTGGCAGCGGAAATCAATCTGCCGGTCATTCAGCACGCGGAAGACACGCGGCTTACCGAAAACTGTTCGATGAACGAAAGCACCACTTCGTTCCGGCTGGGGCTGCGCGGCATGGGAGTGGCGGCCGAGGCATCGATCGTGGATCGTGACGTACAACTGGCGCAACAGTTCGCGGGAGCGCGTTTGCACGTGGCGCATCTCTCGACCGCGGACGCGCTCAAGGCGGTGCGCCGGGGCAAACGCAGCAAAGCGCACGTGACCTGCGAGGTTACGCCGCATCACTTCACGCTTAGCGACGCCGACGTAGGCGACTACAACACCTATTGCAAGATGAATCCGCCACTGCGCTCGGCTGCGGACCGCGAGGCGCTGATCGTGGCTCTGGCCGACGGTACCGTGGACGCCATTGCCACCGACCACGCGCCCCACGCCACCCACGAGAAAATTATTGAGTTCGAGAAGGCGAACTTCGGGATCACAGGGTTGGAAACGGCGCTGGGGCTGGCGATCACCAACTTGCATCGCCAACACAGAATTCCGTTGGCGAGGATTGTCGAACTTTTCACCGCCGGTCCCGCGCGGGTTGTGGAGCTGCGCGGGCGCGGCACACTGGCTCGGGGAAGCCACGCCGACGTCACCATCTTTGACCCCAAGAAGCGCTGGACCTTCGAAGTTGCAAAGTCCCGCTCGAAGTCGAACAACACTCCGTTCGACGGCTGGCAGTTCACCGGCAAGGTCGTGGCCACGATCGTGAGTGGGAAGATTGTGTACCGGGCGGGATAGCGCGGGGCAAGACCATTCACCACAGAGACACAGAGACAAACCAAAGGCTTTAACCACGAAGGACACTAAGGTACACAAAGAAAAACCTTGCGGCCAGCCCTCTGCTATTCTCCTCCTACCCTCCCATGAAGGTGATTTACCAAGACCTTCCTCCGGTGGACGTCGAAGTCGCGCCACGCAAGCTGGTGGGCCGGGTTTTGTTTGGCTTGCTGGTGCTGCTGTCGGCCCTGATTGGAGCCACTGCCGGACTCTTGCTGGTTTACACCACTGACCTGCCGCAGGTGGAGCAACTCGAGCACTACCGGCCCAGTTCGATCACCGAACTCTACGACGATCAGGGGCGAATCATCGGGTCTTTCGCGCTACAGCGGCGGGTGGTGGCCAACTACAGCGATTTTCCGCCGGTGCTGCGCGAGGCGCTGATTTCCATTGAAGACAAAGATTTCTATCGCCATTGGGGCGTCAACGTGTGGCGCATCGCCGGTGCCGCTTATCGCGACATCGAGTCGGGAGGCAAAGTTCAGGGAGCGTCTACGCTCACCATGCAACTGGCGCGCAATTTGTTTCTTTCTCCCGACCGGTCGTTCCACCGCAAGATCGAAGAAGCGTTGCTGGCGATCCAGATCGAGCGCCGGTTCACCAAGGAACAGATTTTCACGCTGTATGCCAACCAGATTTTTCTGGGGCACGGAGCCTACGGCTTCGAGGCCGCCTCGGAATATTACTTCAGCAAGCCTGCGAAACAACTGACGCTGGATGAAGCGGCGCTGCTGGCGGGTTTGCCCAAAGCGCCCGGACTGTATTCCCCTGTCAACCATCCCGACCGGGCCAGCAAACGGCGGAACCTGGTGATCAATGCCATGCTCGAGGATGGAAAAATCACCGCGCAGCAGGCCAATGACGCCCGGAACCAGCCGGTCCAGTTGAAGTTGCAA
This sequence comes from Terriglobales bacterium, assembly GCA_052147055.1. Taxonomy (GTDB): domain Bacteria; phylum Acidobacteriota; class Terriglobia; order Terriglobales; family Acidobacteriaceae; genus JABCZH01. Next base: position 23,137 of record JBKQLO010000029.1, on the reverse strand, counting down.
CACGACCCTAATTCGCTGGCACCGTATTTTGTGGAGGAAACTCGCCGTTATTTGGAAAATAAGTATGGCACTGACCAGGTCCATGAGGGCGGATTACGCGTCTACACCTCGCTCGATATGGATTTGCAACGGACCGCCAATCGCGCCGTGCTCGACGGCTTGGCCGCCTATGAACGGCGCCATGGTTGGAAAAATCATGTGGAAAATGTATTGGCGGCGAAGGTGACGCTGGTCAGCTATCAGCATCCCGATTGGGACAATGAAGCCGAAATTGGCGGATATGTGCACGCTCTGGTGTTGGCGACGGTGCCGGGCACAGCAACCGTCAAGTTCGGCCGATACACGGCAACTCTTTCGCAATCCGACGCGGCCTGGACCCAGCACAAGCTTGCAGAGATTCTGAAGCCCGGCGACGTCATCTATGTGAAGGCGCTCTCACTCGGCGCGGACGGAAAAGCGCGTGTCACCCTGGAGCAGGATTCCGGGGCGCAAGGGGCGTTACTGGCCATCGACAACGGAACGGGAGCGATCAAGGCGATGGTGGGCGGGCGCGACTTTGAGGAATCGAAGTTCAACCGCGCCACGCAAGCGCTGCGGCAGGTGGGATCGTCATTCAAGCCGTATGTTTACACGGCCGCCATCGATCAGGGCGCGAAGCCCGACGATACGGTTCTGGACGCGCCGGTGACGTTTGAGACCGCATCCGGCCCTTACATTCCGCACAACTATGACGAGAAATTTGAAGGGACAATCACGCTGCGGCGGGCACTGGCGCAGTCGCGCAACATTCCCGCACTGAAAATCGCGGACGGACTCGGGATCAAGACCGTCATCGATTATGCGCATCGTTTTGGGATCACCTCCAACATGCCTCCCTACCTGCCGGTAGCGCTGGGGGCTGCCGAGGTGACATTGTTCGAGCAGACGTCGGCATTCAGCGTCTTCCCGAATGACGGAGTGCGGATCATGCCCCGCTACATCACCAAGGTGACCGACTACGAAGGCCGGGTGATGGAAGAAGACTTTCCCGAAGTGAAGGACGTGATCAGCGCCCGTACCGCACGCATCATGACGTCGATGTTGCGGGAGGTGGTGCAGCACGGAACCGGAATCGCCGCCGCCGGCATGAAGTATCCGCTCGGAGGGAAGACCGGAACTACCAATGATTTTACGGATGCCTGGTTCATAGGATTTTCTCCGGCAATGACTACCGGTGTCTGGATTGGTTATGACGAGAAGAAGACCCTGGGAGCCAAAGAGAGTGGAGCCCGCGCCGCCCTGCCCATCTGGATGGACTTCATGAAGGTTGCGCTGGCGGGAAAAGATCCGGGAGAGTTCGAGCCGCCTCCCGTGCTTTCGCCCGTCGCCGCCAAGATAGACACGCCGGACGCCGCGCCGCCCGAGGAAGAAGCGCACTGAGGGCGGTTTCGATTTATCCCATCAACTAACTCGCTTAACATCCTCTCTTAACATCGGGGCGCGTGCCTGGTTCCGCCGCAATAGGGCCACCGCCAGACGTATCTCCTCAAAGGTAATCTCCGGCGGCAGCACATCTTTGAGCGGTTTGAGGCGTTCGGTACCGACCCGGGCGCAGGCCGCTTCGATGATGGCCTGCCTGTCTTTGTCTACCCACGCGGGTTTAAATTCCAACTCGCCCTTTTCCACCAGATCGGCCACCAGGCTAACCACACTGCCCAGTTGTCGGCCGCGAATAGCAGCGATTTCATTGAGGGTGTGTCCTTGGGCCAGCAAGCTCAAAGTCTCGTCCACGGGCTTAGATTTCTTCGCCGGAGCAGCGCTGGCGCGCTCTCCGTTACGAAACCTTTCCAGCGCTTCAAAGATCTGCTGGCCATACATAGCGGTCTTGCGCTCGCCGAAGCCGGGAACTTGCAACAGTTCGGCGGGGGAGGTGGGATGCATCCGGCATACTTCGTCGAGCGAAGTATCGTGCATGACCACGAAGGCTGCGACTCCCTGTTGTCGGGCTGCGGATCGCCGCCATTCGCGCAGATACTCGCGCAGTTCAGAGTCCACATCTTTGGCCGCAGGTTTTTCCTCGGGCTCGCGCCGAGGCGTGCTCGTCGCCATGCTGGCAATCTTCGGCTCCACGGCGAGCGACTTCACCAGCCATGCGGATTCGCAACCACACACGTCGCAGGACTCGCAGGCAGTCCACTTCGGCGTTTCCCCGAAATGCACGCAAATCTGGCGGTGGCGGCATCGCTTGGAATCTACGAAGCCGCGAATGGCATGATAGCGTTGCCAGGCGCGTTCTTTTTCCGCCACGTCGGCAATCTGGTCGATGAAGTACGCCAGTAGTGCCGCATCCCGCTTCTGCCAGAGCAAAATACAATCCGCCGGCCTTCCGTCGCGTCCGGCACGCCCGGCCTCCTGGTAATACTGCTCGATTGATTTGGGAAGTGAAAGATGAATCACCGCCCGCACCGAGGCCTTGTTGATGCCCAATCCGAAGGCGATCGTGCCCACCAAGACGCGCACTTCGTCGGCCGTCCAGGATTCCTGGTTTCGCCGGCGCGCGTCGGCATCCATTTTGCCGTGGTAGGCGACCGCGGAAATTCCCTGCTCACCCAGGTAGTCCACAGTTTCTTCCACCCTTGCGATGGTCGGCGCATAAACGATCACGTTGCTGTCGGAATAATTCCGCAACGCCCTTACCAGCAGGCCGGGTTGCTCACGGCCCTCGCACTCCTTGATGAGGTATCGCAGATTAGAACGGTAAAAACTGGCGATGTACTTGTGAGGATCGCGAAGTTGTAACTGTCGCAAAATGTCGTGGCGAACGCGCCGGGTGGCGCTGGCGGTAAACGCGGCTATTGGCCGGTCGGGGAAATGAGCCCGCAGAGAACTCAACTGACGGTATTCGGGACGGAACTCATGTCCCCATTCCGAAATGCAATGGGCTTCGTCAATCGCAAAGAAGGCAATTGGGACGCGCTGTAACCAGCTGGTGGTATCGGCCCGCGCCAGACGTTCTGGGGAAAGATACAACAGCCGGTATTCGCCCTCGCTAGCTTTGCGCATGACCGCGGATTGTTGGCTGGCAGCCTGCGAGCTATTCAGCACGGCCGCGGGAATGCCCATTTGCGCCAGTTGCGCCGCCTGGTCCTGCATGAGGGAGATTAAGGGCGAGATCACAACCGCAGTCCGCTCTGAAACCAGTGCCGGCAGTTGGTAGCAGAGCGACTTCCCGCCACCGGTGGGCATGACCACGCAGGTGTCGTGTCCGGCGAGCAAGCTTTCGACAATGTTTCGCTGCAAGGGGCGAAATGAACTGTAGCCCCAGTAGCGTCGCAACCAATTCAGAAGATCCGTTTCCGGGGCCATGACGACAGTATAAGGGGCCCCCGCTGCTGGTACTGGGGGATATCAGGCAATCGTGGCTCTGTTCTCCCCAAAAAGGGAAAGCTATAATCACACTCGCGAAATGAAGTCCTTTTTCCGACATGCGTTGCAAGCTTTGATTTTGCTGATGGTGGCGCTGGTTTCTGCGCTGCTGGCGATGCGGTCGGCTATTCACGGACGCGAAGTCGCTGTCCCGGATCTAGTGGGCAAGACTCCGGTGGAAGCACGGCGTTTGGCTGAAGCAAATGGCTTTCAGTTTGAAGTCGAGCGCCAGTACTACAGTCCGAAAGTGCCGGAAGGGAGAATTCTGTCGCAACTGCCGCCAGCGGGGACACAGATTCGGCGTGGCTGGCAGCTTCGAGTGGCTCAAAGTCTGGGTCCGCAGCGGGTAGAGATTCCCAACGTGCTGTCGCAAAGCCAGCGGGCCGCGGAACTTAACATCCGCCGCCGCGGATTGGATGTGGGTGCGGTGGCCCAGATTCAATTACCCGGCGCGCAAGCCGATCAAGTGATTGCTCAGGACCCGACTCCGAGCGCCGGCAGCATCTCGGTTCCGAAAATCAGCTTGCTGGCGTCTGAGCCTCCAGCGCCCCAGGCGTTCGTCATGCCCAGCCTGGTGGGCCAGACTTTGGGCAACGTGACTGCAATTTTGAAAGATGCGGGACTCAAGGTTGGGACGGTTGCAGAAGCTGCCTTGGTTGCTGACTTGGGCGCATCTTCTCAGGCGCCGCAGCCGTCTCCGGCCAGCATCATCGTTTCGCAGAATCCTGCGCCCGGCGGAAAGGTGGTTGTGGGCTCCGCAGTGAACTTCGAAGTCCGATGAGGAGTGATCAGATCTTCTGAAGGATCGCTGCGAAGAAGCCATCACAAGGATGCACGCCGGGAATGGTTCGCAGATACGGCCCCGAAGTGAGTGAGTCAATGTTGCTCCAGGCCAAGTCTTCCTGGGAACGCAATTGCTGGAGTTGTTCGCGGCTGTCCAGTTGGAACGAGGAATCTGCAGAGAGCACAGATTCCACCACACTCTGGTTTTCTTCCGGCTCCAGAGAGCAGGTCGCGTACACGAGTCTCCCGCCAGGAGCAACTCGTCGCATCGCGGACTGCAGAATCGTCAGTTGACGGCTCCGGAGATCGATGAGGTCGTCAGGTTTGAGGCGCCACTTGATTTCCGGATTGCGGGCGAGAGTGCCGGTGCCGGAGCAAGGCACGTCGACAAGCACGCGGTCGTAGAACTCAGTGGTGGGCTGGGCACAGATGTCGGCGGTGACGACTTGCACATTCTTCGCTGGAACGAGCTTGCGAAGCAGCCGGGCGCGGTGCGGATGCAGTTCGACAGCTACAATGGCAGCCTCCGGATTACGTTCGGCCAGTAAGCGCGTCTTGCCTCCCGGGGCGGCACAGCAGTCGAGGATGCGAGAGCCATTCCCCACCAGCAGGGCTACGAGTTGCGAGGCTTCATCCTGAATCGCGACTCTGCCTTCGCGGAAGGCCCGAGTTCTGGTGAGGTCGCCGGAAATGACTCGGTGCGCAGACGTCAGCAGATTGCCGGGCGCGAGCTTAACGCCCTGACTTTCAAGCTCAAGGATGGTCGAAGGGTCAGGGATGCTGACGGAGGTAGCTGGGATTTCTTGATCGTAGCTACAGATTTGCCGCGCGACGGGAAGACCAAACGCCTGCGTCCACCGCTCCACCAGCCACGGCGGGTGTGCCGAAAGTGCGGCCAACTCCGCCGCTGTGGCAGCTTCCCCAGGCCACCCTGCCGCGCGCCCGGCGAACTTTCGCAACACTGCGTTGACGAAAGGCACGGCAGAGCGTTTCCGCGCGCGTTTTACCAATTCCACACTCTCATGAACCGCCGCGTGTTGCGGCACCCGATCGAGGTACAGCAACTGATAAGCAGCCATGCGCAGGGAAGTGAGTACTTGCGGATCAAGCTTGGACAATTTCAGAGAAGACTGTTGCGCAAGCCGGTGATCGAGCAACGACCGCCAGCGAAGCACGCCCATAACTAACTCGGTTGCCAGGCCATGATCGGCAGGGGAGAGCTTTGCGTAATCCGATGCGTGCAGAAGTTCGGAGGCGTAGGCGTCTTGCTGGTCAACCCGGAGGAGAATGTTGAAGGCGGCGACGCGGGCGGGAGAGATGGCCATAGGATCAGTTCTCGCTTAGCCTAGCTTCTCGCCCGTCGTGGGGTGATAACCATGGACAAAATCGCGCGCTTGCATACGCTTCTTGCCTTCGGGCTGTACTTCGAGCAGTTCCAAGGCTGTGTTCTCGCCACTGCCGACAAGCAGACAATCGCCTTGCACCACGAGTTTGCCGAGTTCAATTTGACTCTGTACCGGTTTCGCTTCCCACACCTGCAGGTTTTTGCCACGAAATGTCGTGAACGCGCCCGGCCAGGGCTGGAAGCCGCGGAGGCGATTGCAAATCTCCTGGGCTGAACGATGAAAGTCAATCCGGCCGTCTTCTTTCTTAAGGACGGGAGCGAGAGTGGCCTTGGCATTGTCTTGTGGATGCGGACGAATCTTTCCAGCTTGCAAGCCGCGCAGAGTCTCGATCACCAGTTCGGCTCCGATGACACCCAAGCGTGGCGACAGAGTCTCAGAAGTGTCTTCGGGAGCGATCGTGACATTTTTTTGCAGCAGGACATCTCCCGTGTCCAGACCGGAGTCGATATGCATTGTAGTCACACCCGTAGCGGACTCGCCGCTTGCGATCGCCCACTGGATGGGCGCAGCCCCGCGATACTTCGGCAGTAGCGACGCATGGAGGTTGATATTGCCATGGCGCGGGAGATCGAGCATCCACTGCGGGATCATGCGTCCATAGCCGACTACGATGATGGCATCGGGATTCAGCGAAGAAATCAGCGACTGAAATTCCGGATTGTTCTTGATTTTCTCCGGCTGCGTGATGGGCAATCCTAATTCGAGCGCGCGGGCCTTCACGGGAGATGGAGAAAGTTCCAGGCCGCGTCCGCGAGGCCTGTCCGGCTGCGTGACCACCGCGGACACAGCAAATCCAGACGCGATTAGTTTCTCCAGCGTCGGGACCGCGAAGCGGGGAGTGCCGCAGAAGACCAAATTGAGAGATTGAGCCATTGAGTCGTTGAGTCATCGATTCAATCACTCAATGATTCAATCTTTCACGTCCTACCATTCCCCGGCTTTGATCAGCTTGCGAATTTTGCGTTTCATCAAGTCGCGCTTCAGCCCGCTTATGTGGCTGATGTAGAGCTTGCCACTCAGATGATCGGTCTCATGCAAAAAAGCCCGGGCCAGCAGGTCTTCTCCGGTCTTCTCGTACCACTTCCCGTGCGCATCCTGGGCGCGAATCGTGACCTTCTGGGCGCGCGTTACCGGCTCACGAAACTCGGGAATGCTGAGACACCCTTCCGGCTGAGTGTGTTTTCCTTCGGTATGGAGAATCTGCGGATTCGCCAACACCAGTTTGGCGTCAGGATCTTCCTTGAAAGTGATGTCGATCACGGCAAGCCGCTTGGAAACGCCGATTTGTGGCGCGGCCAGGCCGACTCCGCGGGCCTCATACATGGACTCGAACATGTCATCGATCAGTTTTCGCAGTTCGTCGTCGAAAACCGTCACCGGGTCTGTGGGCCTTTCCAGGACCGGGTCGCCAAACTTTACGATGGGATAGATCATTCAGTAGCTCTTGAGTTGCTGGCAGTAGCCCTGAAAATTGCGCAACGTTTCGGTCATGGAATCGCCGCCAAATTTCTCGAGCGCACAGCCGGCCAGCGTGAGGGCCACCATGGCCTCAGCGGCAACGCCCGCGGCCGGGACAACGCATACATCCGAACGTTCGTAGGCCGCTTTCACCGGCTCACGGGTGGCGAAATCCACCGACTGCAATGGACGGCGCAGCGTGGAAATTGGTTTGAGATATCCGCGCACGCGGATGTCTTGTCCATTGGAAACGCCACCTTCGATTCCGCCGGCGTTGTTCTGGCTGCGAGTAAACCCGGACAGCGTGTCCGATCCCCCATAACCTATTTCATCATGCACTGCAGAACCGGGGGAAGCGGCAGCGCTGATTCCGGAACCGATTTCGACCGCCTTCACGGCTTGCAGTGACATGACGGCCGCAGCCAAGCGCGCGTCGAGCCGCTCGTCCCATTGCGCGTAAGTACCGAGACCGGGGGGCACGTTGTGCGCGACCACTTCGAAAACGCCACCGACGGAGTCTCCGCTCTTGAGAACCTGATCGACTTCTTCTTTCATGCGCTGCTCAGTTTCGTGCTCCACACAATTCAGCAACACTTCGTCCTGCTGAACGAGCGCAGCGATCTGTTCCCACAAGACTTCGCCTTTGATCGAGGCTGCGCCGACCGCAGTCACATGGCTGAGAACATCCATTCCGAGTTCTCGTAGAAACAGTTTGGCCACGCCGCCGATGGCCACGCGCGCCGCCGACTCTCGCGCCGACGCCCGCTCTAGAACATAGCGCGCTTCGGGAAAGTTGTATTTCAAAGCTCCAGCCAGATCGGCGTGCCCGGGACGCGGCGATGCGACCGGTTTGTGCTTGGCCGAATCGCCTTCCTCCACGGGAAGCGATTCCTGCCAGTTTTTCCAATCTTTATTCTCCAGCAAAATCGCGATGGGAGAACCGATGGTCTTCCCCTGCCGGACGCCGGAGAGGATGTGCGCGGTGTCGCGCTCGATCTTCATCCGACCACCCCGGCCGTAACCCTGCTGACGCCGCCACAGTTCACGGTCGAGAAACGCCTGGTCCACCTTCAGCCCGGCGGGCATGCCGGAAAGAAAGCCGACCAGCGCCTCGCCATGCGATTCTCCGGCGGTGAAGTAGCGCAGCATTGAATCAGGATTGTATCCGATCAGGCGGTAAGGAACAGCGCTTACATATTGCCGTTGGGATACACCAGGATCTTGCTGGATTCGCCGGTTTTCAACCGTTCCATAGCCTTGGAGAAATCTTTCATGGCAATGCGATCGGTGATCACCGGGTGCAAGTCGAGTTTGCCATGCTTCAGCAGCGCGGTCATCTGATACCAGGTCTGGTACATACGGCGGCCGTTGATACCCTGAATCGTGATGCCTTTGAAAATGATGTCTTCGGAAAAGTTGAGAGAAATAGGTTTGGAGGTGAGGCCGAGAAGAGAGATGCGTCCGCCGCGCCGCACGATGTCAAAGGCGGTTCGGATGGCGTTGGGATGACCGGCCATCTCCAGCACTACATCCACGCCCAGGCCCCCGGTGCGTTCCATGACGATGGAGTTTACGTCCTGCGTGGATGGATCGAGGACGACATCGGCCTTCATTTCTTTCGCAATCCGCCGCCGGTGCTCGTTGACCTCGATGGCATAGACCTCGGCAGCTCCCACCGCTCGCGCGACTGCGATGGAGAAAAGTCCAATCGGACCGCAGCCCGTGATTGCCACCGTCTTCGCGGCAATTTCGCCGGCCAGCACGGTGTGGACGGCGTTGCCTAGCGGATCAAGGATGGACGCATATTCCTGCGGGATGGCGGGATCGAGCTTCCAGATATTCGATTCCGGAATGACCACGTATTCGGCAAAAGCCCCATCAGCATCTACGCCGATGATCTTCACGAACTGGCAAATGTGCGCCTCGCCAGTGCGGCACTGGAGACACTTGCCGCAGGCGACGTGCATCTCGGCGGAAACAAAATCGCCTTCTTTGACGCTGCTAACTTCATCGCCGAACGCCACGACTTCGCCGCAGAACTCGTGCCCGGGGATCAATGGCGGATGAATGCGGTTCTGCGCCCACTTGTCCCACTCATAAATATGGAGATCGGTGCCGCAGATGGAAGCCACCTTGACCTTGACCAGGACATCGGTGCGTCCGAAGGCGGGAACTTTGACTTCACGAATTTCCGCGCCGGGCGCAGCGTGTGGCTTTACGACGGCGAGCATGGTCTTGGGCATGACGGGCACCTGATAGGCCTCAGAATCGTATTCGCAAAACGGATCATTCTAGCACCACGGAAGCGCAGGCTACGCTTGGCCCGCCCGAGGACCAGACGGTCCCGGTTTCCGTTCTGCCGGCGGTTTGCGGTTGAACTCCTCCGACTGACCGCGTGGAATGCTCAGCGACTTCCAATCTCGCGAGCGCAGATGCTTGGCTAGAAATACGATCTGTCCGACGTGATAGGCATAGTGAGCAAGCTGACGGTTGATGGCTTGCAGCACGGTGTGCGGTTCGCCCCGGATGGTCACGATACGCTGCACATCTTCCGGCCGGAGCGCTTCGATGGCCGAGAACACGCACGCCCAGCCTGACTCCCACCCGCGCATGACATCGGCCCGGGTGGTTCCGGAAGACAGTTCGAATTCCTGGTCGCGATGGCGGTCAGGCTTCTCGCCGTCGGTGGCAAGAAAATCAGTAGAGCGCGAACGCATGTTGCCAGCCAGGTGCTTGACGATGATGGCCACAGAGTTCGATTCGGGGTCGAGGGTTCCGAAGAACTCTTCATCCTTCAATTGGGCCAGCGCGCCCTCGCCCAGACGCTTGTATCCGCGAAACTGGCGGCGAACTTCTTCGAGGTAGTGCTGGGCAAGTTCAGTCATAGTCAAATAGATGCTGCCGGCAGTTGAGCAGCAGCAGATTGGACCTGCACTTCGATCCCTCCAATCCATTTTGCGAAAAGGTTGTAAAGTGCGGCGCCAATTGCTCCCATGATGAACCCCAAGACACCGTAAAAAATCGGCATGCAAAACGCGAGCACCAAGCCAACCATCCCAGCGAGCGGTGATTCCTGCCTCCCAGCCAACGTGCCCGCCAATCCCACCAACAGGAAGAAAGGAATCAGAACCACCCCGAGGCAAGCTTGGATCAACCCCATCATCTTAGCTACCGACAACACGCCCACTGACTTGATGATATGCATGAAGAACTCCCTTCGCGGATCTCAATCTCAGATTCTATTCAAGGCTCTCCCCAACCGCCGCCACCTGGGGTCTCAATCCGAATTCTCTCACCCTTGCCCAGCCGCACATTGAATTTGCCAGGCAACGCTTGCGATGAGCCGTCCGTCCGAGTGATTGTAGCTTTGCCGGGCACGCCATCGGCTCCGCCACGCAGCCCATAAGGCCCTCGCGTGCGCCGGTCGGCCAATAATGTAACCTCGGCATCGGTGAGCACTTCGATTTCTCGAACGATGCCGTCGCCGCCGCTGTACTTGCCTTCGCCTCCACTATTGGGCCGCAATGAATAGGCGCGAACCCGCAACGGGCAAGCATATTCCAGCGCTTCGGCGGGTGTGTTGAGAGAATTCGTCATGTGGGTGTGAACGCCGGAAACACCGGCTTTCCCGGGACGCGCGCCCATCCCACCGGCGATGGTCTCGTAGTAGGCGAAGGGTTCATGGGTCCGCGGATCAATTCCGCCGATGGTTACGTTGTTCATCGATCCTGAGGCTGCGGCCGGAATGCGGTCTGGCAAGGCCTGCGACAAAGCTTTCAAGAGCACATCGACGATACGCTGCGAAGTTTCTACATTGCCTCCGGCAACCGCTGCCGGGGGCCGTGCATTCACAACCGTCCCTTCCGGAGCAATGACGCGAATGGGACGCATTAGGCCCGCTGTAGCTGGGATATCTTCCGTCAGCAAACAACGAAATACGTAGAAGCAGGCAGAGTATGTAACGGCCTCGACCGCATTCAGGCTGCCTTCCACCTGCGGATCGCTGCCTGTGAAGTCCACTGTGACCATGTGGCGCAAGCGCCCTCGCTGGTCCTTCACCCTGACCTCGACGGCAATTTTCACCGGCTGGTCGCTGATTCCGTCGTTGTCGAGAAAGTCCTCGGCGCGATAGTTCCCGCGCGGCAGCTTTGCCAGAAATGCCCGCATCATGTGCTCGGAGTAGTCGAGCAGTTGCTGAGCAGCGCGCTTGGTTCGCGGCAGGCCATAGCGTTTGCTAATTTCGCGCAAGCGTTCTGCTCCGGTGTGACAAGCAGCGAGCTGCGCTCGCAAGTCTCCCTCGCGCTCCACCGGCGTACGGACGTTGCTCAGAAGAAGAGAAAGAATGTCAGGTTGAGTTTTCCCTGCCCGTATGAGTGTGACCGGAGGGATGCGAAGCCCCTCCTGATAGATCTCCCGACAAAGGCCCATCGATCCCGGATACGCGCCACCAACGTCCGCATGGTGGGCACGTGAAGCCACATAAAAATCAGGCTGCGCCGGAGAGCGTAGACGCTGCGCATAGACCGGCGCTACCAGCGTGATGTCGGGCAGATGGGTCCCGCCGCGGAAAGGATCGTTCAACATCGCGACATCGCCGAAACCGAGTTCGAGATCCTCCAGAACAGCGCGCACCGACATGGGCATGGAGCCTAAGTGCACCGGCATGTGATCACCCATCGCGAGGACTTCTCCTCTGGAGCTAAACACGGCGCAAGAATAGTCGCGGCGTTCCTTGATGTTCGGTGAAAATGCGGTGCGCCGCAGAGCTGCGCCCATTTCCTCCGCCACCGAGTGGAAGATGTTCTTGAAAATCTCGAGCTCGATGGGATCGCGTGCCATGGATGAAGGCAAGTCTACGACACCGGGGCCGATGGGTCGCCTGAAAGTGAAACCTCACCGCCAGAATTGTGTTGACATTCAAAACAATACTCCGCAATATCTTGGGGTGAGGATTTCGTTCGCACCAGAAGTGCAGGGCGACCTCGCGAATTAGGTTTTGTTTCGAAAATCTCACAAGGGAAAATCGTTCACGGAGGAAAACTTCATGGCAACCAAGAAAAAGGCTGCGAAGAAGAAAAAGAAACACTAACTGCCGGCGAGAAAGTTTTTCGTACGGATCAGAAGTTCAGAAAGGCCTCGCGAGAGAAGCACCTCTCGCGGGGCTTTTCTCATGGGGAGGGCCTGCCGGGTCCCGCTTCGACAAGCTTTTGACGATCATATCCGCGATGCCTACTCCACCCTTCGCCGCCAGAGTTGAAGTCAGCGCCTGCATGCCAAGAGAGTGGTAGTTATCGGAAACGGCGTCCGTCTCTTTTCCGGGAAGAGAAGAGAAGGTGTGTTCCAGCGGCCCCAGGACTGTGTTAAGCAACACCGCTTCGAACTCGTGGGCTGCTTTGGTGATCTTGCGCGCATGTTCCGCAGCGGGGGTGGAGGGTACAAAAGGGGCGGTCAAAGGCGACGCGGCATTCATATTACGTCCAAGTCGGCTTGCAGAGCACCCGCAGCTTTGATGGCTTGCAGAATCGCAATCACGTCTACTGCGGTGGCTCCGATTCTTTGCAGTCCGTTAATCAGTTGTTCTACGCTGGCACCCTCGGTCAGCTCGATGCGCCGCGCCGGAGCTTCTTCCGCCTTCACAGTCTGTTCGGGCACGACTTCGGTCTTGCCTTGGGAGAGCGGGTTGGGCTGCGAGACCGAAAACTCGGTCGCAACAACAATCGAGAGACTGCCATGCAGGATCGAGACCGCGCCCAGCCGTACATCCCTGCCCATCACTACCGTGCCGGTGCGTTCGTTCACCACCACCCGTGCACGATGATGCACTTCCACGGTGAGGCTCTGCACCCGCGCCAGCAGGGCGGGAACGCTGCCAGAGCCGGCGGCAGTGTTGTCGATATCAACCCGGCGGCTGTCGACGACAGTAGCGACGGACTTGCCAAATTCCTGGTTGATGGCGCCCGCCACTTCCCCTGCGGTGCTGAAATCCGGCTCGTTCAGGAGCAAGGACAGCCTGGTCAAAGTGTGCAGATCGAGTGAACTGTCGCGTTCCACAATTCCGCCGCCGGGGATGCGTCCGGTGGTGGGATGATTCACTTGCTTCGAGTTGCCATGACCTCCCGCCGTGTACCCGCCCAGCGTGAGGGGACCTTGGGCAGCCGCATAAGTCTTGCCATCGGCGGCATAGAGGGGCGTAAGCAAAAGCAAACCTCCCGACAGGCTTCTGGCATCTCCCGCGGATCCAACGGTGACATCGATGCGAGTTCCCGGGGTGGCGAATGGAGGCAAGTTGGCAGTCACAAAAACTGCGGCGACATTCTTGACCGTCACCGTCGCCGGCGGGATCTGTACCCCCATGTGTTGTAAAACGTTGGCCAGGGTCTGGGTGGTGAAAATCGTCTGCTGACTGTCCCCGGTGCCTTTGAGCCCCACCACGATCCCATAACCGACGACAGGATTGTCGCGCACACCTTCCACTGAGGCAACATCCCGGATCAATGCCTTTTGCAGCGTCTCGTCCGCTCTCGCTGGGAGCGTTCTCAGCAATAAGCAGGCGAGCAACGAAATCAGAATGCGATTCATGTCAATTCTCAGAAACCGAAAATTCGTAACAGAGTGCGGATCACCACATTGGGCGGACGTGTGCCGTCGCTGAGCACGCCCTTGCCTTTGAGTTCCAGTTCCAGATTGCCAATGGCATTGGACGCGACAGTGTTATTGGGGCCGATATCGCCACTCCGGACCAGACCGCGTAGCAGGACAGTCTGTTTCTCATTGTTCATGGTGAGCTCGCGCTCCGCCTCGATCACTAACAGGCCGCTGGAAAGCACGGCCATTACCCGGCCGCTCAAAGTAGTTTGCAGGCTGGAGGTGGTGGCAGCCGTCGATTGGCCGGTTAAGGCCTGCGAGGAATTGGGCGAGAAAAGCTGTTGTACGCCGCCGGTTTTTAGCTCCCCAGCCAGTGCGGTTATGCCAGAACTGGCTGCCAAAGTCCGGGCAGTGGCGACACTGTTGGCATTAGTGGCCGCAGTGTCGTGTACCACTACGATGGTGATCAAGTCACCGACCCGTCCGGCTTTGAAGTCGCCCGTCAGAAACGCCAGGCGGCCATTGTCGGCCCAAAGACTCCCCGGACTGCCGGAGGGCAACCCGGCACCTTGGGGCTGCATGCGCTGGATGTAGGCGGCCAAATCCTCGCGCTGAATCTTCTTGGCTTTTCCCAACGCAAACGGGGCCATCAGAAGAATAAGAACGATGATCCGCCCTGCGATCCAGCATTTTTTCGACATAAGTCCTCGAATCAAAGATGCGCCATCAGGGTTCCGGCGCCGGTGACTTCCGCCCGGAACACCCGACGAGTGACGGGATCCATGGCGCGAACCTGTTCGCCCAAGATACCGCTCTGCAAGCAGGTGACCAGCAACTGCATGCGCAGAGGGGGATCGTCGAAAACCAACATTACGCGCTGGCCGGATTTCACCAGCATGTCGCCGTTTGTTTTCTGGGGCGCAGTTTCTGCGGCAGAAATCGGCGAGGTGGAAAGACGATGCAGCCGCAGCGCGGTGGGAACACTAACCAGGAAACTGGGACAAACTGCGCGTTGGACACAACGCAGCCGAATTTGCAGAGCTGGCCGAACTGGATCGGGGAGCGCTTGCTCGACCTCCAATGCCGGGTTTTGCTGCGATGCGTAAATGACTTCAGACCAGTGCAGAGGTAACTCCGCCAAAGCCGCGTCTTTCTGTCGTGCGAATTCAGAAATCGCTTGCTGAACCGCCTCACGCCGGATGGGAAAACATGCGCGTTGCACCGAGACCGGACCGGAAACCGAAAGACCCTGAAGCACCGGCCATGAGGAAGTTCGTTTTTCGATGTCAGACGGCTCAAAGTACCGAATGGTGTGGCACTGCGGCGTTGCTCCGAGCTCAATCTGTTCGCTGGCCTGGCGCATCTTGATGGAAGTTTCCGGCGGCAAGAGATCGGAAAGGCGAATGGTTCCGCGCGACACGCTGGCCACCCGGAGCAGAACCGCGGTTTGGGCCGCTCCGTATTCGGAGGAGAGTGCCAGTGCAGCCAGCAGTGTCCACTCCCGCCACGAGTTGTAAAACGTAAGTTTCACGACGGGCCTCAGCGTGAGATGTTATTGAGCTGTTGCAGCATTTCATCGGCTGATTGCACGACCCGTGAACTGGCTTCGTAGGACCGTTGGGCCACAATCATGTTGACGAATTCCTGCACCACGTCCACGTTGGACTGTTCCAGGAAGCCTTGCTGAATCGAGCCCAACCCGTCGCTCCCTCCTGGAGTGCCAGTGACGGGATCGCCTGACGCAGTGGTGACAAGAAACAGGTTGCTGCCAACGCTGTTTAGTCCTCCGGCATTGGGGAAAAGTGCGAGTTGGATGGTCCCCACTTGCTGCGCCGCCTGCTGGCCGGCTTGGGTCACGCTCACCGTGCCATCGGAACCGACGGTAACGGACGTGACGCCGCTCGGAATGGTAATTGCCGGAGAGAGAGGATTGCCGTCGGCGGTCACTACATTGCCTTGTGCGTCCTGGTGAAACTCTCCACTGCGCGTGTAGGCGGTTTCACCCGTGGGTAAGGTTACCTGAAAAAATCCATTGCCTTGAATTGCCAGATCCAGGGGATTGCCAGTGGCGCTCAAGTCGCCTTGCAGTTGCACAACTTCGGAAGCGGCGGTGCGAGTCCCTAACCCGATCTGCAACCCCGCGACCAGCGTAGTTTGCTGAGTGGCAGCGGCGCCGGGCATCACCAGGTTCTGGTAGATCAGATCCTGAAACTGCAAGCGCCGCGCGCGAAAGCCGGCGGTGCTTGAGTTGGCCAGATTGTTGGCGATATTGTCCAGGTTATTCTGCTGTGCGCTCATGCCGCTGGCGGCGCTGTACAAGGCTCGTAACATTGGTTCCCCCTACACATGTGGAAGATCGTTGGCTGCGACCTTGTTGAAGGTGGAATAGAACGCTGACATCGCGCGTTCCAGCATTTCCGCCCGGCGCTGTATAGCCAGGAGGTCCACTACGGCCATGACCGGACTTACGTTTGAAGCTTCGAGCATGCCCTGCCGAACGGATGAATGAGCGGCCGGCTGCAGTGCATTGTTGGGCGCTGAGTAGTAAGACGCACCCACCGCAACCGGCGAATTGCCGGGCGCGAGTTCGACCAGCCGTATCGTGTCCACCACTGCGCCGTTCACGGATATGGTGCCGTCGGCGCTGATCGAAAGCGGCCCGCTGGGGATGGTGATCGGCCCTTGTTCCCCCATAACCGGGTCCCCTGCCTGGGTCAGCAGTTGGCCAGTAGTGGAGATCTGGAAGTTGCCATTTCGCGTGAATACCGGCCCGGATTGGGTCTGGACCATGAAAAAACCCTCTCCTTCAATTCCCAAGTCGGAGGCATTGCCCGTCGCCTGCAAACTTCCGCTGCTCAAGTCCGTCGTAGTGTTGCCCAGGACGTTGAAGTTGTTGAGGGCGCGATTCAGCGGATTGGCGAACTCTCCGGATGCACTGGCCACCAGGGACTGGAAGGTTTGCTGTTGGGCACGATAGCCAGTGGTGTTAAGGTTTGCGACATTGTTGGCGATCAGATCCAGAGCCTGAGTCTGTGCGCTTAGCCCTGCGCAAGCTGCGTAGTATCCACTGTCCATTTTGCTTCTCCACACGAGTTCAAGCACGCTGTGCGCCAAAAACAGCTTTAGGGTAGGTTGCGCGTAAGCGGGTCTGGTAGCAGCGGATTTCTCTGGCAAGTGTCGTGAGCCGGAAACATCCGGTGCGGGCGCAGGGAAAGTCTTGCCGGGAGGTAGGTGTCAGGCGGGCAAGACCTGCCCCATCGAACGTGAGGGTTAGCTATGAATTTCGACGGCGATGGTCACTGGCGCCCCTTCGAAGATGACCGTCGCCCGCAACGGGTCAGTGTCAGCCATAGAGCGGCAACGGTAGTCGGAACCGCTAACCACCGTGGGAACCGACAACATGCATTTGTCTGCGATGCCCGTCAGTTTGTTCTTGAAGTTGCCGGCGACCATGTTAGTGACCTCGCCGATGGCATCAAACATCTGCTTATCGCCTGGCTGGATTTCCGTTCCCAGCATGCGGGACGCCATCGACGCCGCTGACTTGGTGGTGCACCGCAGGGTGACCAGGCCGCAAAGCTGTCCCGCCAAACCCACCATGGCCGTGAGTTCCCCGGGTGACGTTCCCGGCTGCCCGCCGCTGTCCAGTTTGCAGCTCAGCATGATCTCAAACACTTCCCGGGCGGCCAATTCCAGCAGAGGCTGCCATTTTTGGAATGCATTGGGCGAGGACGTAGCTCTTGGGCTGGCGCTGCTCATTGCTTTTTTTCCAGAAGAGGAATCACGTGTTCCTTTACCTGTTCGGGAGTAAACGGTTTGCGGATGTAGCCTCGGGCTCCGAGAGAGAGGGCCTGCACCACATGAGACTCACTACCCTCGGTGGTGATCATGACCACTGGAACCCCTTTAGCGTGCTCCTGCCCTTGAAGCTGGCGGAGGAATTCAATCCCATCCATGACCGGCATGTTGATGTCGCACAGAATGAGATCGACGCCGCTGTCTTTCAATGCTCCCAATGCTTCCGCCCCGTTGCCAGCTTCCCTGACCTCGGCGAGATCGAGGCCAGCCTGGCGCAACGAACGTTCCACGATTTTCCGCATCACCGAGGAGTCATCGACGATAAGCGCGCGTACTTTGTCCATGGGCCTTCCTGGGGTGATTGCACTGGCCAATCTGGCGTCACCCAGAAACAGGGAATGTTGTTGCCAGAGTTTGGCTGTCCCCTAGCTCCATCGGCGGTAGGTAAGAAAGCTTTATCCGGTGCCGGCGAAAGGAATGGAAGGAATAGAGGGAAGGTCGAACCCTAGGGTCTCGGCCGATGAGATGTTCCGAGGGCGGTGGAACAACAGATTGGCAACGTCCTTACCTTTAGAAAGACGCGCCCAAATAAAGCTTCCGCAGCCCACCAAGCGAATGTCGTCTGCGCCCAGTTTAAGCACATAGCCGCAGGTAATCCGAGCCAGATCGGAAGGTTCTCTCCAGCCATCGAACAGCCTGTCCCCGGGGCGGCGCTCGTGCCCAAGCTGCTGCAAAGTCTGGGCCACCGCACTGCGGGTAGCGAGACAGGGTTGGGTGCGGCAATCGAGCATCCGTTCAATCGCATAGAGCGCGACGTAGTCAATTCCGTCACAAAACGCCAGATGGAAGGTGCGCGTCGAGGCCACAAACTGCACCGGCAACATGCGAGAACTTTCCAGCAGACAGTAGGGAAGAAGCCGGGCGCAAGCCGGATCACAATTGGCGGTAGGCGTCAGCACCGGGCAGGCCCACTGCCGGGCAAGCGCTGCGGTGACTTGCTGCTCGGTGGCAAAGCCTAGTTTTTCCAGCCATTCTCCCAAACGGTGGCGGCCGTCCACTCGCTGCGCTTCCAGCGCCGACCTTAACTGCGGGTTGGTTAACTGCCCGCGGGAGATCATGAGCAGCCCAAGGGGCACGCGGTGGCGTACCGGGGGAGCCGAAAGGACAGTTGCGCACAAGCGGGCAAAATACTGCCGGGCTGCCGATTCGAAACAAGCAGGAGCACAATACACAGAGCCGTGCAGGCGGATGGTACCGTGACGCCAGCGGAATCGTCGCCACAACCTTCGCTTGAAGCTGCAATCCGGTTCGCCACAGGGTGAAACCGCGCCTTCGCAGTGGCTGCGGAAGGATGAGGCCCAGCTGCTTGCACTCGCCATGCTATGCCTCGCCTCGCAGTACCCCGGCCGCCGGAGTAATCACTTCCAACACGCGTAGGCCATAATTGCCGTCCACCACCACCACCTCGCCGCGGGCTACGATTCTGCCGTCCAACAGCAAGTCAGCGGGTTCCCCGACCTTGCGATCCAGTTCCACTACTGATCCCGCACCCAATTCAAGAATCTCCCGCAACAGCAGATTGCGCTCGCCGAATCGCAGTGTGACTTCGAGGGCCACATCCATCAGTAAGTCGAGATTACCCTCGACCGCAGGGTCGCTCTTGGGCAGCCGATTAGGGGTTGTAGCGGGCGCATCCGCGGGTGCATCCGCCTTCGGTTGCGATGCGGCGACCAGCGCAGCATGCAACGCCGCACTCAATTTCCACTCCACCCAGACTCGGCAGGGAGTAGAGCCTGCCGATCCCAGCCAGCCGCTGGCGCCGGCAGCCCACGACGGTGCGGCCGTCGTTTCCACCTGGAATTGCACTTCCCCCCAGCGAGGTTTCGCCCCAGTGGCCACGTAACCTGCCACCTGGCGCACCAATTCCTCCAGGGCCTGGCGGTGATCGGTCGTCATCTCGACGGCGGCATCCTGGGCTTCTCCTAAGAACAGTTGCGCCAAACCCAGGGCTGACACCAGGGGGATCCGCAGACTCATTTCGCCGCGCAGCGCCCCCGCCGCCACCACTAGCAATTGCAGGTCGTTGGCGTCGGGTGGCGGAACATCCGTCGGCACTTCTGCAAGATTCTCGACTGGCAGGGGGGTGCCTGCGATTTGACCCAGCACCTGCGCCAGGCTGTCGGCCCATACCTGAGAAAATTGACGACCTCCACCCTCCGGGGGAGGGCTGGGAGAGGCGGAAGGCGGAACCACAGGGTCGCCGGTCATGGGGTTACTCCGTCGGGCTGCTCAGCGGGGTAGAGCTTGATGACCTGGGCTACCCGGGTAGAACCGCGTCGCGCCGGCATCGCGATGAACATGGGATGCCCCGCCGCACGCAATTCTGCCGGCTGTTCCACGGACGTGCGCAGGAGCAGCAGGCGGCCCGGGGACAAACGCATCAGGTCGGGTAGCGGAACGTTCTTACTCTTCGCTCCAAGTTCCATGGTGAAGGGGCATTCCAACAAGCGGGCCCGCATCCGCTGGGAGTCGGGTTGGATGCGGCGCCGCGCGCGGCTGAGGTCGGCCGCCATTTTCCGCAGCAGCGCATTGGAATCGATCGCGGGAAAGATCAGGTTCAGTGTCCCCCGGCTCTCGGCTACGGTGAGTTCAAAACTAAGCGAAAGCGTCCGCTCCTCCCCTGGCATCAGATGCTGCAACTGGGCAGCTTGCTGGCGCTCCTCAAAGGCGAACTGCAGGGCAAGGATTTGCCACGCCGTTTGCAGCTCGCGAACTATGATGCGCATCACGGTTTCCAGTATCTGCTCTTCGATGTCTGTGATCTGCCGTTCTGGCGGCTTGCCGCGACCTTCCCCGCCCAGCAGCACGTCGATCAAGGGAAAGGCCACCGTCAAGTCCAACTGCAATAGCGCGGTCGCCCCCACCGGCGCCAGGGTACAGGTGGCTAGGTAGGTCACCTCCGGAACCCGCTGCAGAAATTCCCGGAAGGCCAGGTGCTCGGCCGACACCAGCGCTGCGGTGAATGCGACACGCAAATAAGCGGCTACGGCGTGGGTCAGGTTGCGGGCAAAGCCTTCGTGCAGATCGCTGATAGCTTGCACTTGCTCCCGCCGCATTTGGCCCGCTTGGCGTATGTCCCAGGGAGTGGTCACGGTGGGCTTGGCCGCCCCTTCGGCCGCGCCCCCGCGGGCAACCCGCACCATGGCATCGATTTCTTCCTGATTGAGGACCTTTTCCATAATGCCTCCAGAGCTTCACACTTCGCCGCCCGCGCTTGCCGAACGCTCGGTCTGGGGGCGCAACCGGGTGAGTTCCGCCAGACGGGCGCGTAAACGGATCACGGCCACCGAGTGGATCTGCGACACCCGGGACTCTCCCACTCCCAGCACCACTCCCACTTCCTTCATGGTCAGTTCTTCGAAGTAGTAGAGAGCCAGGACCTGGCGCTCTTTTTCCGGAAGCTCCTCGATGGCGCGGGTCAGCAATTCCTTCATTTCCGACCGCAGACATTCGAGCAAGGGCGTATCCTCGGGATCATTGGGCAGGTATTCGCAAAGATCCTCTTCCCCGCCGTCCCGCGGGGACACCACTCGCAGGCTGCCCACTTCGAGGCCGTCGATTTCTCCCAACAACGATTGCAGTCCCGACAAATCGAGACCCATGCCGGCCGCTAATTCCTGCTCACTGGGATGGCGGCCCAGTTCCGCGCACAGGCGATGGTGAGTCTCTTCCAACTGCCGCGCCTTGCGTCGCAGGTCGCGTGGACTCCAATCCATCTCCCGCAGACTGTCGAGAATGGCGCCGCGAATGCGGAACTTGGCATAGGAGCCGAATTGCACTAGCTTGCTGCGATCGAATTTGTGCAAGGCATCGATCAAACCGATCACCCCGGCATGCACCAGGTCCTCGAAGGGGACGTGCCGAGGCAGGCGCTCGTGGATGCGGCGCGCGATGTAACGCACTTGTGGAAGCTGCTCCAACAACAGACGCTCCCGCTCCTCTTCACTCTGCCAGCAGGCATACGCTTGTTTGCTGGCTTGTTTGCTGGCTTGCTTGTGGGCTTCCCCCATAGGTTTTTCCCTTCCGCCCGGACTGCTTTCCATCGCTTTCATCGCACCACTCCCAGTGACTGCACCGAAACCACCGGGGGAATCTCGCCCGGCGACAGCACCACCAGCTTGGGCAGAAAAGGCTCCAGCAGACGCTTCAGGTGAAAACGGGCCGGCGTGGAACACAGCAGCACGGGACTGGCCACCGCCACTTGGTCGCCCGCCAGACGCCGCAAGCCCTCGAGTACCCGCCGCACCAGAGAGGGCTGCAAACCCGCCGTGGCGGTGGCCGAGGGCGAAGCGCTGAAGGCGCGGGTCAGTTCCTCCTCGATGGTGTGGTCGAGGGTGACTACTTTCAGCTGATTTTCTTCGAGCAGCGGACGCACCAGCGCACGCCCTAACGCTTGCCGCGCTGCCTCCACCAAAAGCACCGGGTGTTTGCTGACTCCGGCGGTGTCGATCAAGGTCTCGAGAATCGAGGCCAGGTCGCGAATCGAAACCTGCTCCCGCAGCAATTGTTGCAAGACCTTGTGTACTTCTCCCAGACTCAGCAGCTTGGGCACGAGTTCTTCAACCAGCTTGGGATGACTCTCCGCCACCCGGTCGAGCAGACGCTTGGCCTCCTGCCGGGTCAGCAGTTCCGCGGCGTGCTGCTTGATGATCTCGGCCAGGTGAGTGGCCAGGACCGAAGTCTGATCCACCACCGCATAGCCCTTGGCTAAGGCTTCACTCTGCAGCCCGGCGACGATCCATAGGGCGGATACTCCGAATGCCGGTTCGCGCGTGGGGCTGCCGGCCAGAGGCGGAGGCACAGCATCGGAACTGATGGCCAGCAGCGAGTCTTCGTGCAATTCCCAGCGGGCAATTTCCACTCCCCGCAGCGAGATCACATACTCGTGAGGCTTGAAGCGGGCATTGTCGGTGATATGCACGGGCGGCACGATGAAGCCCAGTTGCTGGGCCAGGTTGCTGCGCAGGGCGCGCACCCGGGCGAGCATCTGCCCGCCACGCTGGGCATCCACCAGCGGCACCAGCGCATAGCCGACTTCGAGACTGAGTTCGTCGAGCTTGAGCAGGTCTTCCAGGGTCTCGCCCGCCAGCTTCTTGTCTTTGTTACTGCTACTGCTACTGCCATCGCCATCGGCGCCCGGTTTTTCAAGCAGGCCGTGAGGTGTGCGCCAAGCCAGCGTTCCCACCAAAGCAGCCAGCAGAAGAAAGGAAAACTTGGGCAGTCCAGGAACAGCTGCCAGCGCGGCCATGACCCCAGCCGCAATAAACAATGGGCGGCGTGCAGAAAACATCTGCCGGCCAAGGTCGCTGGCCAAGGTGGTGCCGGAGGAAGCGCGAGTGACGACGATGCCTCCGGCCATCGAAACCAGCAGCGAGGGGATCATGGTGACCAGTCCGTCCCCCACGGTGAGTACGGTGTAGGTTTTCAGCGCTTCGCGAAAGGGAATGTCGAGCTGGAAGACTCCGATCAGGAATCCGGCCACGATGTTGACCGCAGTAATCAGCACTGTGGCCAGCGCGTCACGCTGATTGAAGCGCGCGGCGCCGTCCATGGCGCCGTAGAATTCGGCTTCGTGAGCCACCTGCTCACGGCGGGCGCGCGCCCCGGCTTCATCGATCAACCCGGCATTGAGGTCGGCGTCG
>JBKQLO010000028.1:0-8844 GCA_052147055.1 Terriglobales bacterium | reverse complement strand
AGGCCACGGGTTGCTCGCTGAGGACTTTTTCGCGTTCCTCGGCGTCCTGCTTTTCTTCTCGGGGCGTGGAGGGTAGCGCCAGTTGCAGGACTTCGTCGATGGTCTTGACGTAGTGGATGTTGACGTTTTCCAGTTGCTCCGGAGTCAGATCTTCGACGACATTCATGCGGTTCTCTGCCGGCAGGATGACGTCGCGGACACCGGCGCGTTTGGCAGCCAGGACTTTTTCTTTCACGCCGCCAATGGGCAGAACGTTGCCGCTGAGGGTGATTTCTCCGGTCATGGCGGTCAAGGGACGCACCGGGCGATTGGTGAGCAGCGAGACCAGAGCGGTGGCCATGGTGACGCCGGCCGAAGGGCCGTCCTTGGGAATGGCGCCCGCGGGCACGTGGATGTGGATGTCGTGCTCGGCGAAGAAATTCTCAGAGATGCCCAACTGCAGTGCGTTGGAGCGGACCCAGGTGAGTGCGGCCTGCATGGACTCCTGCATGACCTGGCCGATTTGGCCGGTCATGGTGAAGCCGCCTTTGCCCTTCATCACATTGGCTTCGACGAACAGAATATCGCCGCCGGACGGGGTCCAGGCCAGGCCGACCACGACGCCGGAACGTTGGGTACGTTCGGCGATTTCGCCTTCGACGCGGATCTTGATGCCACCGAGGAATTCCTGGACGATTTCCGGAGTCACAACCAGTTTTTCCGGCTTGCCCTCGGCGAGACGACGGGCCTGCTTGCGGCAGATGGTGCCAAGGGTGCGTTCCAGGTTGCGCACGCCGGCTTCGCGAGTGTAGTGACGAATCACGTATAGAACTGAGTCTTCCGGGAAATCGATCTGCTCTTTGGTGATTCCGTTCTCTTCAATTTGCCGCGGGATCAGGTACTGGAATGCGATGTGAACCTTCTCTTCTTCGGTGTAGCCCTGGAGTTCGATGATCTCCATGCGATCGCGCAGCGGTTCGGAGATGGGATCGAGCATGTTGGCGGTGGTAATAAACAATACCTTGGAAAGATCGAAGGGAACGTCCAAGTAATTGTCGCGGAAGGTGAAGTTCTGCTCGGGATCGAGGGCTTCGAGCAAGGCCGAACTGGGATCGCCGCGGAAATCGCGGCCGACTTTGTCGATTTCATCGAGCATGAAGACCGGATCTTTGGTTTCGGCGCGGCGAATGCCCTGGATGATCTGACCGGGAAGAGCACCAATGTAGGTGCGGCGATGGCCACGCACCTCAGCCTCGTCGTGTACGCCGCCGAGCGAGATGCGGACAAATTTGCGGCCCAGGGCGCGGGCGATGGATTTGCCGAGCGAAGTCTTACCGACTCCGGGAGGGCCGACGAAACACAGGATCGGGCCCTTCATGGTGGGCTTCAAACGGCGGACGGAAAGATAGTCGAGGATCCGATCTTTGACGCGCTTCAAATCGTAGTGGTCGGCATCGAGAACTTCCTTGGCTTTGAGGATGTCCACATCGCCGCCCGAAGTCTTGGCCCAGGGAAGCACGGCCAGCCATTCGATGTAGTTGCGGGTCACGCCATAATCGGCCGCCATGGGTGACATGCGAGTGAGCCGGCCCAATTCCTTGAGAGCTTCTTTCTTGACTTCGTCGGGCATGCCGGCGGCTTCGATTTTCTGCCGCAGTTCTTCGGTATCACGCTGGCCTTCGTCCTGTTCGCCGAGTTCTTTCTGGATGGCCTTCATCTGCTCGCGCAGATAGTACTCACGCTGGGTTTGCTGCACCCGGTCCTGCACTTCGGACTGAATCTTGTTGCGGAGTTGCTGAACTTCCAACTCTTTGGCGAGATGCTGGTTGATCTTTTCGAGACGAATGCGAACGTCGGTGGTTTCGAGCGCGTCCTGCTTGTCGGCAGTGGAGAGCGAAGGCAGCGAGGATGCGATGAAATCCACCAGGCGGCCGGGCTCATCGATATTCATGGCCACGGTGGAAAGTTCATCCGACAGGGTTGGTGAGCCAGCGACGATCTGCTGAAAGAGGGTCAGAACGTTGCGCTGCAAAGCTTCCACTTCGGAGCTTTTGGGCGGAATCGCTTCGGGGACGGTCTCGACCTGAGCGAGCATGAAAGGCGCCAGTTGGGCGAACTGTCCCAAGCGCACCCGTTCCAGACCTTCGGCAAAGACGAACAGGCTCTGGTTGGGCATTTTGACGACTTTGTGGACAATGGCGAGGGTACCGACGGTGTACAAATCGGCAGGCTGAGGAGCATCAACCCGGGCCTCGCGCTGGGCGACCACCACGATGGTCTTGTCTTCCCCCAGAGAATTGATGAGTTGAACGGAGCTTTCCCGGCCCACGGTCAAGGGCAGGACGGCGTGGGGAAATAAGACAGTATCCCTAACAGGGAGAATGGGAAGGGCGCGTTCTGCCTCCGCCTTGCTGGTGCTCTCTTTTTCTTTAACGGTGCGCTCGGGATGCGAGGGCTGTGTCATGATTCACCTTGAGTGTATTGTGCTCAAGTTTGGATGAGGCTAGTGCCCCAAAGGATGCAATCGGCTTTTCGGGGCGATTCCTTAGAGCGCACTGAGTCTAAACCTTCTTAGTACGGTTTGCACCCATCCAAAGGTAGCAAGACGCCTGGTGTGGGTTACCGTTATGGTGACGCAGGAGGGGGAGTTGGCAGGTGTTTCTCCAGGACGAAGGCGTCGACGCCGGTGGAGTAGTACCGGGGGACGATGTTGACGACGCTGTATTGATGGCGTTTGTAGAAGGCCAGGGCAGAAGCATTGTCGACGGCGGTTTCCAGCACCACGGTATGACAAGGGGCCCGGCACAAGCGCTCCTCGGCGGCGGCCAGGAGCTTCGAACCGAGGCCGCTGCGACGGCTTTCGGGGAGCACATCAATGGTGATGATGTGACCTACGCCACGGCGGCTGGCTTCGGCGACGATGAAACCAGCAAGGACGCCGGGTGCTCCGGCGCCATGTTCGGCGACGACGGTGAAAGATCCGCGGCGCCGGAGGTAGGCGGCCAGCTCCCGCCGGGGGTAGGCGATGCCGGGCGGAAAGCACCTCTGGTCGATGCTCCACAGGACCTCAAAATCCTCAGCCCGAAAGTCTCGCAGGGCAAACTCCACCTCGCAATTCTATCTGGAACGGCCAGCCCGGCGGCCTTTTTGTGCACAGGAAAAGGGTTTAGAGCTAGTGAAAAAACAAGCGAAGAAACTGTTGCGTGGGGCGCACCCCAAGACGTACCATGCGCATCTGAGATGGTTGTGGGGTACCTGATTCTTATCTACGTGGGATGGGTAGGGGGCCTGGTTGGGCTGTGGTATTTCTGCCTAGCGGGGTATAACCGCCGCAGGGGAATCCTTGCCCTGCGCAAAGTTGAGGCGGCGTGCACGCACCGTGCGCGGGTGGTGGATGCTCACTGGATTGGAGCCTCGCGGTTACAGGCGCGTCTACGGTTTGCCACTCACTGGTTTGAGAATGCTCAGGTCACCATCCGACTGCTGCCGCGTCCGTTGCCGGTGCAGTGGCTGTTGAGCCGTTGGCGCAAGCAGAGAGAGACGGTGACGTTTGAGGCGGACCTGGACCACGCACCGGGGGTACAGATGGAAGTGTTCCGGCATCACTGGCTGAGCGACAGTGATCGCGAGATGATCCGGAGTTCGCGCAATTGGACGGTTGCGCGTTCGCGGCCGGTGGTGCTCACGACCTCGAACCAGTGGCAGCAGGAACTCCCTCCGATCGTGAACACTCTGATGAGCTCTCGCGGGCACAGCTTGCTGAAGGTGCGTCTGCGCCCTGAATCGCCGCACCTGGCGGCGACGATGGACTTGGACGCTCTAACGGGCGAGGAGGCAGTGGCCGGGTTCCTGGGTGTGCTGCGGGAGTTGGCGAGCGGGGCATCGCGGTCGAGGCAGTAATCCCAAGTATCTCAACTTTTCCCACGGCTTACGCCGTGGGCTTTATTATTGCGCCGCGCCGCGGCTAAGACCCGCCCCTTCCATCCTGCTACTACCGGATCTTTCGAGTCTGCACGTCAATTCAGGAACTGGCGGCGGGGCTTCCGGTTGCTGGCCGAAAGTCTGGGGGTGTCGAGGGTTCGCCAAGCACAGTCGATGAATTGCACTTTTTGCAGCGCGTCTCTTTGGGGCGCGTCTTTGGGGCGAGGGGCAGCTGCGGTGGCGTAGAGGCATAGCCGCTGGATGCGAGCGACGGCGCGATCCACCACACGAGCCAACTCCGCCGCGTAGTCAGCGCCACGATCTTCACGCAGACAGCGTTTCGCCTTCTCCGGGGAAAACCAGGTGGGATTTCGGTCAAACTCCGGCGGGGCTTCGAGGCGCGTGACTTCGCAAAGATGCGCACTGACGATCTGTGCTTTGGAAGCCGCGGATTTTCGGGAGTTGCCGGGCTTGCGGCGAACGTAGTTGGCAAAAGAGACTTCCTCGATGCGGCCATGAACTCCGGCTTCTTCGAAAGCTTCGAGGGCGGCGGCCTGGGCGTGGGTAAGTCCGGGCTCGGCGCCGCCTTTGGGGAAGGTCCAGCGGCCACTGCCGCGAGTCTGCACCAGCAGGAATTCGATGCCGGCGCTGCGGACGCGGTAGCAGACGGCGGCGACCTGGTGGCATCCACGCAACCGGCGGAGATGGGCGAGGCGGACAAATTTTCCGGAGGGTCGTGGGGCAGTACCCATGGAAGCAGAGTGCACGATGGGGGCGGGTGGTGGATAGAGTCAAGGTTGGTTCCCGACGGGACAAGCTGAGACCAGTTGTCAGATCTCAGTTCCCAGTTCTCAGATGGGAACAGGCTTTCTGCAAAACTTATCGAAGGCCTTCTTGAGTTCCGCGGCAATGTCGGCGGCGTCGCGATGCTCAATATCGCTGCGCTGAAGTATGTGGAGCAGTCTACCGTCGCGCAGAAAGGCGATGGAGGGTGAAGACGGCGGATAGCCAGTAAAGTAACTGCGAGCGCGTTCGGTGGCGGCAATGTCCTGTCCGGCGAATACGCTGAACATCTGCTGGGGACGGATGGCGTGCTGGAGGGCCAGGCGCACGGCGGGCCGCATACGCCCGGCCGCACACCCACAAATTGAGTTGACCACGACCATCGTAGTCTCCGGCTGATTGGCGATGGCGCTATCGACCTCTTCTGGAGTACGCAGTTCTTGCACGCCCAGGCGAGTCAACTCCTCGCGCATGGGAATTACCATGATGTCGGGATACATTGGGCTCCTCTTAAGATCACTTCTCTAACATCCTAACCCAAGATTCGGGAGTGGGTCAGTTTGCAATGGAGATGCGGGAAAAAGAATAACCACAGAGGGCACAGAGGCGCACAGAGAGGAATTGGGCTCGTATATATTGGTTTGATCCGCATGAAGGTTCAGGAAAATGTTGCGCTGGCGCCGCTGACCACGTTCAAAGTTGGTGGGCCGGCGCGCTATCTGGTGGAGGCGGCCAGCAACGCCGAGGTGGCGGAGGCGGTGCAGTGGGCGCGCGCGAAGGGTTTGCCGCTGTTCGTGCTGGGTGGCGGCAGCAATCTGGTGATTTCCGACGCGGGATGGCCCGGGGTGGTGCTGAAGGTTGCGATCGCCGGGATCGATGAACGAACGGAGGACGGCAAATCGCTGTTTGACGTGGGCGCGGGGGTGGAGTGGGACAAGTTCGTGGCGCGGGCAGTGGCGCGTAACTGCTCAGGGATCGAGTGCCTGAGCGGCATTCCCGGAAGCGTAGGCGGGACTCCGGTGCAGAATGTGGGCGCGTATGGGCAGGAAGTGGCGGAGCACATTGCGTCGGTGCTGGCGCTGGATGTGAAGGACGGCCAGATTCGCGAGTTGCGCAACCCAGCCTGCGGGTTCAGCTATCGCACCAGCATTTTCAATACGAGTGAGCGCGGGCGCTACATTATTTTGCGGGTTACGTATTCGCTTGAGCCGGGCGGAGCGCCGCGGGTGCACTATGCCGACCTGAAACGATATTTTGCGGGGCGCGAAGCCCCAACGCTAGCGGAAACCCGCGATGCGGTGCGCAGGATTCGCGCCGGGAAAGGGATGCTGATCACGCCGGGAGATGAGGATTGCCGGAGTGCCGGATCGTTTTTCAAGAATCCGGTGCTCTCATCGGGGCAGTTTGAGGATTTGGCGGCGAGGGCAAAGGCCAAGAATTTGCAGATTCCCAGCTATCCGGCGCTGGATGCGCAGAAGAAAGTTTCTGCGGCCTGGCTGGTGGAACACTCGGGATTCAGCAAGGGGTTCGGCTTTGGCCGGGTCGGCATCTCGCGTAAACACGCGCTGGCGATTGTGAACCGTGGCGAGGCGACAGCGGATGAGGTGGTCGCGTTCAAAGAGCAGATCCAGCAGCGAGTGGAGGATATATGGGGAATCCGGCTGGAGCCGGAGCCGGTGTTTGTGGGGTTTTGAGAGGGGCTGGGGGCAAAACAAATGCATAGGTCCCTTCGACTTCGCTCAGGGCAGGCTCTTCGTTGGAATCCTTGGCGCGGGGCGCGAAGGATTCGCCGCCTCAGGATGACAAGATGAGTGTGGGAGGCAGCTGCCAGCCCCAGACGGCGACCCGCTTTAAGAATTCCCCATGTGTTAGGGAGGGTCAACCAGTCCGGCTCCGGCGGCGGCCGCCTCCGCTTATGCATCGGCAAGATTTGCCGCGTCTTTAAAAATGCGAACGAACATGGCCCGAGTCAGTCTCCCGGTTTGAGTGTTCTGGTTCGAGGGGTGGTAGGAAGCCAGTAAGGTCTTTCCGTCTGCCAGCTTGTAGCGCGCCCCGTGTTGGAACGGATAATCCCGCTTGCGCGTGAGCAGGCCGCGGCGCTGCAAGTAGTTGAGATAGGCGTCGAAGCCGATCTTTCCCAAAGCCACTACGACCTTCACTCGTTTCAGACCTTCCAGCTCACGATCCAGATATGGGGCACAGTTGGCGAGTTCTTGTGGCAGCGGCTTGTTGTCGGGCGGAGCGCAGCGGACTGCGGCGGTGATGTACAGGTCTTTGAGCTTGAGGCCGTCATTGCGATCGGTGGCGGTGGGTTGATTGGCGAAGCCGGTGTCGTACAGGACGGGATACATGAATTTGCCGGAGGCATCGCCGGTGAAGGGACGTCCGGTGCGGTTGGAGCCGTGAGCGCCGGGAGCTAGGCCGAGAATCAGCACGCGTGCGTTGGGGTCGCCGAAGCCGGGCACGGGCTTGCCCCAGTATTCGTGATCGCGGTAGGCTCGGCGCTTTTCGCGGGCGATTTTTTCGCGATATTCGACGAGGCGCGGGCAGAGAGTGCAGGAGATGATTTCGGCGTTGAGGATGGTGAGCGGGTTGGTACGGTCGTTGGTGGTTCGTTGTTGGTCGGTGGCCAGATCAGCGGTTGCGAGCATCACATCGTTTCTTTCGCCCTTCTGGGGCTGGATCGTTTACGACCCGCGCCCAGAGCTTGCGCCCTGAGTTTATTCTAGCGCCGCTTCGCGGCTCACGTAACAACCCCACCCTCGTGAGCGGTGGTGATTCAGAGGTTCATCTGCACTACGCGAATCGGGGTGGTTACTAAAGTCCCAAAATGAACCCGAAAACCCGGCTCGGGCGTTTGACGGTGCTCTCTATATCTCTTTACACTCAAGACTGTGAGTCCTACGGAAACCTCCACGAACACCAAGCGGGAAATTCAGGTGGAAGTGCCTGCCGCGGAAGTCGCGCGTCAGACTGACACCCTGATTCAGAAGTATCAGAAGCTGGCGCGCATACCCGGCTTCCGGCGCGGGCATGTGCCGGCGTCGGTCATCAAGCAGCGCTTTTCCGAAGACATCAAGAGTGAAGTAGTGGATGCGCTGGTGCCGCGGTTCTTCCGCAAGGAGGCCGATAAACAGGGGCTGATTCCGGTATCGCAGCCGCGGGTTTCCGATCTGCACATTCATGATGGTGAACCGCTGCGCTTCAAGGCTACGTTTGAGGTCATGCCGGAGATCAAGGTGGAAGGCTACAAGGAGCTGCGCGCCGACAAACCGGCGGTTTCGGTTACGGACGAGGAAGTCGAAGAGGCGCTGAAGGGCATACAGGAGCAGCGGGCAACTTTTACGCCGATCGAAGGACGTGTTCTGGCGGATGGTGATTTCGCCCAGGTCTCTTTGGACGGAAAACCTAAAGCGGGCGACGGCAAACCCAAAGACGGCGAGGGCAAGCCGGTGCACATGGATGACATCCTGGTTGAAATTGCCGGCAAGACTACGATGCCGGAGTTTACCGAGAACCTGCGCGGCGCTTCGGCGGGAGATGAGCGGACTTTTGATGTGCTCTATCCTGCGGATTTTTCTGACCAGCGGCTGGCGGGCAAGACTCTTACCTACACGGTGAAGGTGCAGGGGATCAAGCAAAAGAGCCTGCCGGAAATGAACGATGCGTTTGCCAAGGAACTGGGAGAGTTTGCCAATCTCGAGGAAGTGCGGAAGAAGCTTCGCGAAGGCATGGAAGCCGAGCGCAAGCAGGCTGCGGAGCGGGAATCCAAAGAGAAACTGGTCACGGAACTGATCAAGCGTAATGATCTGGAGATGCCCGAGGCGCTGGTGGAGCGACAAATCGATTTGCGGCTGGAACGCGGGTTGCGGGCGCTGGCGGCACAGGGTATGAAATCGGAGGACGTGAAAAAGATGGACTTGAACCGGCTGCGCGCGGGACAACGCGACCAGGCGGTGCAGGAGCTGAAAGCAGCGATGTTGCTGGAAAAGATCGCCGACCAGGAAAAAATCGAAGTCGGAGATGAGGAGATCAATCGCGAGGTCGAAGCGCTGGCGGAGCAGTCGAAACAACCGGTGGAAAGCATCCGCGCCCGTTTGACACAAGAAGGGGTGCTGGATAGAATCCGGAACAGAATCCGCAACGAAAAGACCCTCGATT
>JBKQLO010000027.1:0-8960 GCA_052147055.1 Terriglobales bacterium | reverse complement strand
TTGAAGCACGCGCCAAGCGCCGTGCACTGGCCGCGCTCGACTCGCTCTCGCGGTTGCGCCCAGCCACAGCCCGACGCGTAGTCGACGGCGTACAGGCTGTTGTGCCTCTCGCAGAGATCCAGGTAGGCGACAGCATTCTCGTCCTGCCCGGTGAGCGCTTCCCGGTGGACGGGGCGATTCTGGAAGGCCGCACCACGGTCGACGAGTCGATGCTCACAGGCGAATCGACGCCGCTCGAACGCGAGCCAGGCGGCCGCGTGCTGGCGGGCTCGCTCAACTACGACGGCGCAGTGGTTTGCCGCGCAGAGTCGCTGGGGGAGGCCACTGTGCTGGCGCAGATTGCCCGCATGGTAGACCAGGCGCAAAGCTCACGCGCGCCCATGGAGCGGCTCGCCGACCGCGCCAGCGCGATCTTCGTGCCTGTGGTGCTGGTTTTGGCCGCGGTCACGTTCGTGGCGTGGCTCGTCGCAGGGCACGGGCTATCGTTCGCCCTCGCCAACACAGTTGCCGTTCTCGTCGTCGCCTGTCCGTGCGCTATGGGTCTGGCCGTTCCCGCCGCGCTCGAAGACTTCGGACAGCGACCATGGAAGGCCTACCAGCGCGAATGGAAGGACCGGTACTCCACGTTTCTGAAGACGGCTCGTTCCAGCTCGGCGCAATCGGAAAAAGAAGTCGAAGGCAACAGCGATTACCAGAAGCTGAAGCAGGACTACGAGCAAACATTCCAGCAGGCGGCGCCGCGGACGAAAGAGATCAACGAGCAGCTGCGCTCTTTGAGCGCGAAAATTCTGGCGGTTCAGAACGTCTTCACCGATCGCCGCGCCTACGTGAATGCCCTGACTTACGATATCGAGACCACGAGCAGCGCGTCGTCCAAGCAAAGCAAGCTCAAAGATCTGGATAAGTACAAACAAGAGACGGCGGTCGTCGAGTATCCGGACGGCAGCAAGAAGACATACACCTACCCGCAACTCGAAGAAACCTACAACGACCTCAAGACGGAGCGAGCGCAACTCAGCGCAGAGCTGGGAGAGTTGATCAAGCCCGTCAGCGACCGCAAGGCGAAGCTCGATGCGTTTGTGTCAGAGAACATGGTTGACCTGACGCCGGCACAGATTCGCGGTTTGCAGGACAAGACCGAGGCGTTGGACCCGGCTATCCTGCAGATCAACGTGGCCGAGGCCAATATTGTGGATCGTTGCGAATCCTGCCACATGGGGATCCGCGAACCCGTCAGGCTGACCGCGACGTCAATGACGCCGAAAGGAAAGCAATCCGACGAGTATGCCCGGGCCTTCACCACCCATCCCGAGGCGGAGTTGCTGAAGACGCATGATCCGGACAAGTTTGGCTGTTCTCCCTGCCACCAGGGGAATGGACGAGCCACCACCAGCGTTGAGAAAGCACACGGGAATTACGAGCATTGGCTCTGGCCCTTGTTCCCGAAGCCGAACTTCGAAGCCGGCTGCCAGACCTGCCACGCCGCGGACATGGTGCTGGTCAGCGGCGACGTGGGCTGGACTCTCAGTGAGGGCAAGGATTTGTTTCGCCAGCGCGGGTGCGTGGGCTGCCACCGTTTCGAGGGCTACGATAAGGAACCTGAGGACCTGAACTCCATCGCGCAACAGATCAAACAAATGGAGACGGAGAAGAAGCAGAACCTGAAGGAGTCCGGGTTCCTGATGAAGCAGGCCGATGCCGCGCAGACAAACGAGGAAGCGAATCGTCTGAACGACCGGGCGGTGGCGCTGCGGGTCGCGAACAGCAAACTGGATTTGCGGATCGTCCAGCTCGACCGAACCACTAAGAGCCTGCTGCAGGACATGAAGAAAGTCGGACCCAACCTGAAGGATGTCCGGCTGAAGCTCAACAAGAACTGGATTCCGGTGTGGCTGAAGAAGCCGACCGATTTCCGTCCGATGACGCGGATGCCGAATTTCCGTCTCAATGACGAGCAGATTCAAGCAATCTCGGCGTATCTGTGGCAGTCGGCTCTACCCGACGCGCCGGTGAAGCACAATCCGGGAAATGCGGGACGCGGTAAGGAACTGTTCGAAACACGCGGATGCCTGGGATGCCACTCGATCGGCGAAGGCGATCAGATGCAGGGTGGGACATTTGCCGCCAACCTGACGCGCGAGGGCGAGAAGGCAAATTACGATTACTTGGTGCGCTGGGTACACAACGCGCGGCAGCGGACGCGTCCGTATTGCCTGTACGAGAAAAAGGATATTGGTCCCGAGGATTATGCGAAGAAGGGCTTGCCCTATGTGTTCGACCTCGAACACAGCAAGTGTCCGAATGACGGACATGAACTGCAAGTCCAGAACATGACGGTGATGCCCAGCCTGCGGCTGACGCAGCAGGATGCGTCGGACGTTGCCTCATACCTCGTTACCCTGAAGAAGAGGGAGCCTGGTTCTTATCCTGACGCTGCTTTCATGGACGATCCCAAGCTGAAGGACGAAGGGAAGAAATGGATCCGCCATTTCGGCTGTTCTGGATGCCATGAAATCTCCGGCTTTGAGGATGAGGGGAGAATCGGGACGGAGCTGACTTTCGAAGGCAGCAAGCCCATCGAACGCCTGGACTTTGCTCTGCTGACGGAGATGGCAGAACGGGGAGACGGCGAACCCATCAAAGATCCGGACGATCGTGCCCGTCTTCCGGAGGGACCTGCGAAGGGGCCGTGGTACTCAAACTTGGGTTTCTTCGAGCATAAGCTTGCGGAACCGAATGTGTGGGATCAGGGGAAGATCAAGTCGGAGACGGAAAAACTCCGCATGCCGAATGTGCACCTGACCCCGGAACAGATTCGCGCGCTGACCACTTTCCTGGTGGGCAGCCAGGAGAGCGCGCTTCCGGCGTCGTATCAGTACAGGCCTCTCGACTACCGACGCGACATCCAGGAAGGTTGGTGGGTGGTTAAGAAATACAATTGCATGGGCTGCCATCAATTCATCCCGGGTCAGCAATCGGCGCTGATGGGAATGAAGCACTATCAAGATGCGCAGGAGCAGCTTCCTCCCAAGCTGCTGACGGAAGGCGCGCGGGTCAACCCGCAGTGGCTGCTGCGCTTCCTCTCCAATCCGTCGCTAAGTCCGTCGCCGAGCGAGACCGATACGGATCGCAACGGCGTGCGCTCGTATCTGCAAGTGCGGATGCCCACTTTCAGCTTCTCGGAAAACGAACTGGGCAAGCTGGTGCGTTTCTTTGCGGCGCTTTCGCGACAGCCTTTTCCGTATATTCCGGACTCGACAACGCCTTTGACGGCGAAGGAAACCGACATGGCACGCGGCTTGTTCTCAAGCACCGCCGCGCCTTGCCTGAAGTGTCACGCTACCGGCGATGCTGCGCATGACCGCTTTGCAACGGCGCCTAATTTTCTTCTGGCCCGCGAACGCCTGAAGCCTGACTGGGTGGAGCGCTGGATCATTGATCCGCAGGCCATCAGTCCGGGCACGGCGATGCCCTCGGGTTTGTTCAAGCGCCTGAACAATCACTGGGTGTTCGCGGGTCCGACGCCATCCACATTTGAGGGTTACGATAAGGATCACACGCGGCTGCTCGTGGATTATATTTTCCAGCTCACTCCGGAAGAACAGCGCCGGGTGGCCGGAGCCATGGGGCGCCAGACCAGCACGAATAAGACCTCTTCCCCTGCAAAGTCCACCGGTGGAAGCGCTCGGGGCGTCCCGCCCTCTGTCGTGAACAAGCGACCGGTGGCGGGCGGCGAGCAGTAAGATATGACAAGGCTCTCATCTCAATTTCAGGAAAGGTGTAGGAAATGAAGAATCGAAAACAGTGGTTGGTTACTCTGGGCCTATGTGTGATCGTGGGCCTCGTCCTGACTGCATGCAGCAAGAAGCCGGAAGAACAATCTGCCGCTCCGAGCACGGCGGCCGCGCCGGCACCGGCGGCGACGCCGATCGATCCGGCGACTGCGGCCAGTGTCAGCGGCACGGTGACGCTTGACGGCGCCGCTCCCAAGGCGGCGAAAATTGACATGAGCCAGGATCCGGCCTGCAAGGGCATGAATATGGCGGAGACTGTGGTAGCGGATGGCGGCAAGTTGGACAACGTCTTCGTCTACGTGAAAGAAGGTCTGGACAACCGGACGTTTGACGCTCCCAAGGATGCCGTTACCATTGATCAAAGTGGCTGCAAGTACCATCCCCATGTTTTGGGATTGATGGCTGGACAGACGCTTAAGATCGTCAACAGCGATCCCACCACTCACAACATCCACCCCACCCCGGCCGCCAACCGTGAGTGGAATGAGTCTCAACCACCGCAGTCCGCGGCCTTGGAGAAGACTTTCGCTCGCGAGGAGATCATGCTGCCGGTGAAGTGCAACCAGCATCCGTGGATGAAGATGTATGTCAACGTGGTGAAGACTCCGTTCTATGCGGTCACCGGTCCGGACGGCAAATTCGAAATCAAGGGTTTGCCTCCAGGCGACTACACTTTAGCCTTCGTGCAGGAAAAACTGGGTACGCAGGAGCAGAAGGTCACGCTGGCGGCCAAAGACAGCAAGACCGTGGATGCAACGTTCAAGGCGCAATGAGCTGAGTTGGGGCGACCGAGCCGTCCGCCCACGCCATCTGAGCAGGTATAAGGAGGGCTGTTGCTTCCGATGATGCTGGTGATTTCCATAGTCTTGGGCATAGTCCCTCTCTTGGGTATTGCCTGGACCATCGTCACGGGTACGGTCACAACCGTGGATGGCTTGTTCATGAGCTTGATCCTATTGACTCTCTCCGCCGTTTTTTTCTTGAATGC
Source organism: Terriglobales bacterium (assembly GCA_052147055.1). GTDB lineage: Bacteria > Acidobacteriota > Terriglobia > Terriglobales > Acidobacteriaceae > JABCZH01. The sequence goes on along the minus strand of JBKQLO010000027.1, from coordinate 4,178 downwards.
GTTCTGGGAACTGCGTGACCGTGGAGCGCTCGCTTTTCTCGACAAGAAGAAAGTCGCCGCTGCGGTAACGCCGCCCAAAGCCACGCCTAAAGCAACTGCGACCGCAGCTCTCGCAGACAAAAACGCCGAACCCAAAGAGGGCGAGAGCTAGGGTCGCAAAATCAAGCATGGCTGCACAACCCATCCCGCTCGCGCCCGCGGACAAGCCCGCAAACGTCGGGGATAGCCTCGCACCAAAGCCGTCGCGTCCCCGAATGTCCACTCGCAACCGGATTCTATTTTTTCTCACGGCGTGGCTGGTTGTGCTCATGCCGTTCCTGTTCTGGTGGAGCACCTGGTTCGGCCGCGCGCTTACGACCAAAGAAATGAATGAATACCTCAACGACAACAATCATCCGCGGCACATCCAACATGCCATCGTGCAACTCGGTCAGCGCATGAGCCGGCACGATCCGAGCGCAGCGCGTTGGTATCCCGATCTGGTGCGGCTCTCCTCCAACCCGCGCGAGGAGGTGCGCAGCACTGATGCCTGGGTGATGGGACAAGACACGGGAGGTCAGGGTTTCCACGAGGCGCTTTTGAGAATGTTGGATGACTCTTCGCTCATCGTGCGCGGCAACGCTGCGCTATCCCTGGTCAGCTTCGGCGACAGCTCGGGGAGACCGCAGATTGTTTCGTTATTGCAGCCGGTTATGATTACCGCTCCCACTGCCGGCCGGATTGTGGATACTGCGGCGGTCGGTACGGCGATCCACCAGGGTGGACTCATCGCGAAACTGCAGGACAACGATGGCGAGCAGACCCGCGAATTGCGTTCGCCCATCGCTGGCCGCGTACGCACACTTTCTACGGCGACAGGCGCCACGGTAGTTCCAGGAACTGCGATTGCGACCGTCGAACCAGGGGAAGACCAAGTCTGGGAGGCGCTTCGCGCCTTATATCTGATTGGCCAACTGGAGGACCTGCCCTCGATCCGTCCCTACGAAAGAGAGTTGCCTGAAGTTCCGGAGCGGCTGCGCCAGCAAGCTATTGAGACCGAACAGGCACTCCAGGAGAGAGCCGGAGCCAGCAAGAACTAGTAGCTCATCGGCCCGACTTCTTTTTCCACTTCCGCAATGTCCACCATAACGATTGCGTCCCAGGGGCATCCATCTAGGAAAGCTCCCTCTGGACCCTTGCTGAGGCACTTCTTACATCCTATGCAGAGAAGGGGGTCTACCTCGATGCGGCCGAAGGGTGGATGATCGTCATCCGGTATCCAGAACATGCAATCTTCGACCGGGCAATACTCCACGCAGGCCGGCGATCCCGCGCAGCCTGTGCAGCACTCGGTGATGACGGCTAGTTCTTTCGGTTTTTTCTTGCGAGGAGTAGTCAGGCCCTTCGAGCGCGGCTCTTGTTTCAGCTCGTCAGGCACCATCCCCGGCGCTTTTGCGGCTTCCGACCCGGTTGGCATTGAGCTGAATTATATCGTGGGCTGGGGCTTTTGCAAGGTGCCTTCTGGCCGCCGCTAGAGCCCCCGCGCGGCACCTCAACGAAGCGGCTGGCGATGTCAGCGCCAGAGGCGCGTAGTGTAATCCGCCATGCTGAGGGCGAGCAGGATGAACAGGAAGAAGATCGCGCTCACAATCACCAGGCCGGTCAGTTTCTCGTGCGTGTACTTCACATGCATGTAGAAGAGCACGACCAGGGTGGCTTTGATGGTTGCGATGGTGAGGGCGACGATAGTATTGAACGGACCGAGGTCGATGAAGGCGGCAGCCACGGTGAGGGTGGTGCCCGCGAGCAAGGCCACCCAGATCGCGAGGCAAGAACCAAGCGAAGAAATGTGTTCGGGAGTTTGTTCGGACGTCGGTTCGGAAGCGGAATTGTGCTCAGACATGGCTATCTCACCTATGCTTTTCTCACCTATGACGGTCGATCAGGTAGAGCAACCCGAATAAGTAAATCCAGACAATATCGACAAAGTGCCAGTACAGGCCAGCGTTTTCGATGGGCGTGTAGTACTTGGGCGTGTATTTGCCCCGCCAGGCCTTGTAGGCAAGGAATCCGAACAGGCCGACGCCGATGATCATGTGCAGAGCGTGCATACCGGTCATCGCAAAGTAGAGCGAGAAGAACATCTCAGCGTGATGGGGGTTGGCATACTGGCGTTCCGCCGCCGGAAACTTCTCCTGCCCGGGAAGCAACTCGTGATAGTTGAAGCTCGGTCCGGGCACGTGATGCTTCTCGAATTTTTCGGCATACTCGTCGGCCTTGATGCCCAGAAAGGCGAGACCCAGCAAGATGGTAGCGAGCAGCCAGAACACGAGCGCCATGCGCTTGCCGAGCTGGACGGCCCGAATAGCTAGCACCACGGTCAAGCTGGAGCAGATGAGTACCACCGTGTTGGTCGTGCCGAGTCTAATGTCCAACTGCTGACTGGCAGAGCCGAAGTCCCCAAAATATTTGTAGCGGTAGACCAGGTAGGCGCAGAACAGGCCGCCGAAGAACATGACTTCCTGGGCGAGGAACAACCACATGCCCAGGCCGGCGGCATTTTTCTGCTGCTCCGCGGTGGCAAAGTGGTGCAGGAGCGCCGGGTTCTCGTGTGCGTGTTCGTCGACCGCCGCTTGACTAGTTTGCAACGGGGACCTCCCTGATCTCCGGAATCTCGTCCATCTCGTCGTAGTTATAGGCTTCCCAGGTCACGACCGGCTGCTCGTCGAAGTTAAAGGTGGGAGGCGGCGAGTGAGTCTGCCACTCCAAGCCGGCGGCGTTCCATGGGTTCGACGGCGCCGGATCGCCGTAGCGCATGGACCACGTGAAATAGATCATGGGCAGCAGGTAGCCTACGGCGAGAATGGTCGCGCCCGCGGTCGAGAGTACGTTCAAGATCTGGAACTCGGGCGGATACATGTGATAGCGCCGCGGCATTCCCATGTAGCCCAGGATGAACTGAGGGAAGAACGTCAGGTTGAATCCGATGAAGACGATGAGCGCGGCGAGTTTACCCCAGCCCTCGGGATACATGCGGCCGGAAATCTTGGGCCACCAGAAGTGCATCCCGCCGAGGTAGGCCATCACCATGCCTCCAACCATGATGTAGTGGAAGTGCGCAATGACGAAATAAGTGTCGTGCACGTGCACGTCCATGCCCAGGCAGGCCAGGAACAGGCCGGTCAAGCCTCCGATGGTAAACAAGCCGATGAAGCCGAAAGCGTAGAGCATAGGGGTCTGGTAGGTGATGGACCCCTTGTACATCGTGGCCGTCCAGTTAAACACTTTGATAGCCGAGGGCACAGCTACGAAATAACTTAGCAGCGAGAAGATCAGCGCGGCATAGAGCGAGATGCCGGCCACAAACATATGGTGCGCCCAGACCAGGAACCCGATCACGGCGATGCCGACCACGGCCAGCGTCATCGCCTTGTAGCCAAAAATGCGCTTGCGTGAAAAGCAGCAAACGATTTCGCTGACGATGCCCATGCTGGGAAGAATCATGATGTATACGGCCGGGTGAGAATAAAACCAGAAAAGATGCTGGAACAGGAGTGGGTCTCCGCCCAGCGCGGGATTGAAAACGCCCAGGTGGAATAGACGCTCGAGTGCTACCAGCACAATGGTGATCGCCACAACCGGCGTACCCAGCACTTGAATGATGCTGGTGGCGTAGTGGGCCCAGACAAACAGCGGCAGGCGGTTCCAGGTCATTCCGGGAGCGCGCATGCGGTGGATGGTCACGATGAAGTTCAGTCCGGTGAGGATCGAGGAGAAGCCCGCGACGAAGACGCCGAGGGCGGCGGAGATAACGTTAGTCTTGAGGAACTCGGTACTGAGGGGAGTGTAGAAAGTCCAACCGGTGTCGACGCCGCCATTCAGGATCGTGTAGATCATGAGAATGCCGCCGATGATGTAAAGGTACCAACTGAGCAGGTTGATGCGCGGGAAGGCTAGATCCCTGGCCCCGATCATCATGGGGATGAGGAAGTTGCCGAGCACGGCGGGCACACCCGGAATAACGAAGAAAAAGACCATGACCTGGCCGTGCATGGTGAACAGTTTGTTGTAGGTGTCGGTCTGGACGAGTTCGCCGTTCGGGGTGAGCAACTGCAGGCGGATGAGCAGCGCGAAGAAGCCGCCGATAAAGAAGAAGAACGTTATCGAGATTAGATAGAGCAGCGCGATACGTTTGTGGT
>JBKQLO010000026.1:0-7893 GCA_052147055.1 Terriglobales bacterium | reverse complement strand
TCTTGCGATTCGAAAGCATGGCGCGGAAGAGGCGGCGCGTGCGGGCGCGTCCCATGAAGTGTTTCTGGTCGGGCGCCTTGTCGTAGGAATATCCGGGCGAGACCATCATGCTCTCTACGCCTACATCCATCATCTCGTCGAAGAACTTGCGCACGCTGTTGGGATCGGCGCCATCGAACAGAGTGGTGTTGGTGGTCACGCGGAAACCGGCTTCGACAGCGGCGCGAATGCCGTCGAGGGCGAGTTCGTATCCGCCTTCGCGGCAGACGGAAAAATCGTGGTGTTCCTTCTGTCCGTCGACGTGAACCGAGAAGCTCAGGTACTTGCTGGGCTTGAACAGATGCAACTTTTCTTTCAGCAGCAGCGCGTTGGTGCAGAGATAGATATATTTCTTGCGCGCGACGAGGCCTTCGACAATTTCAGCGATCCGCGGATGCATCAGCGGCTCGCCGCCGGGGAGGGAAACCATCGGCGCTCCGCACTCATCGGCCGCTTTGAGGCAGTCTTCTATAGAAAGATCCTTCTTTAAAATGTGGGCGGGGTACTGGATCTTGCCGCATCCGGCGCAGGCCAGGTTGCAGCGGAACAGCGGCTCGAGCATGAGCACGAGCGGATAGCGCTTGCGTCCGGCCAGCTTCTGGCGCAGAACGTAGGAAGCCACTGTCCACATCTGGGATACGGGAACTGCCATTGCTTGTCTTTCCCCTGCTTGTCTTTCCCCTGAGGATTTCCTTCTATGATACCGGATTTGGGCGTTGTCGGTGGCTGTTCGCTGTTCGGAACCCGGCGAACTGCCTGCGCCTTTATTGAGGAATCTCAGCTTTGCGAGCATGCACCTTTTCGTGCGGAGGCTGCTAGTTGCTTGTTTGCTACCCCCCGGTCTGTACCGTACCCCGGCAAGAAACGGCTTGACACACATGTGCGTTTAGTGTACTATTCTGGTCATGGACGCGACCAAAACTCCGAAAACCCTCCAAGAAGCGATAGTCTACTTCTCCGATCCGCAACGGGCCTTCGACTACGCCGTCAAGCTGCGCTGGCCAGAGGGCAAGGTGACCTGCCCACGCTGCAACGGGTCCAAGCACTCGTTCATCAAGACGCGGCGAATCTGGTTCTGCTACGACTGCAAAAAGCAGTTTACCGTAAAGGTCAAGACGATCATGGAAGATTCGCCGATCACGCTGGACAAGTGGATGACTGCGTTTTGGATGTTGGCGAACTGCAAGAACGGAATCAGCAGCTACGAACTTGGGAAGGCGATTGGCGTTCATCAGGAGTCCGCGTGGTTCATGCTCCAGCGCATTCGTGAGGTTATGAAGGGGAGCAAGTTCGGACGCGGCAAGATGGGCGGTGGGCCGGGCAGCGAGTTGGAAGCCGATGAGACGTTCGTGGGCGGCCTCTCGAAGAACATGCACAGGAGCCGAAGGCTTCGCGTTCAGCAAGAAGATATAGGCGGAGTGTTCGTGGGCAAGACGATTGTGCAAGGTATTCTCGACCGCGACATGCGACAGGTCCGCGCCAAGGTTGTACCGAACGTGAAACGCGAGACTTTGCAGAATGAAGTTCTCAACAATGTCCGCTACGGTTCGACCGTCTACACCGATGACGCTGTAGGCTACGACAAGCTGCATTATCGCTTTGTCCATGATGTTGTGAACCATGCCGAAGCCTACGTAAAGGGCCGCGTCCATACGAACGGGCTGGAGAACTTCTGGAGCCTGCTCAAGCGGACTCTGCGCGGAACCTACGTCGCTGTCGAACCGTTTCACCTTGACCGCTACGTTGACGAGCAGGTTTTCAGGTTTAACAATCGCAAGAACAAAACCGATGCTGACCGCTTCGCGCTGGCCATGAGCCAAGTTGCCGGAAAGCGTCTCACGTATGCCGAACTCACAGGCAAGGACCAATCGCCGCGCTCGTCCACGGCAGGGACGGGGGAAGCGCCAGTCCCCTTCTAGTCCCTGTCGGAGCGATTGCGTTCTCGAAGTCAATAGATTACTGTAGTAACAGGTACGAAGCAGACCGTTAGCGGCGTGCCAATCTTGGCACCTTCGTTACGCTGAAACCCTAATTTGATGTTGCACCCGCGGGCCATGGTAACCGATCATTCTCTTGGTGTAGCCTATTTTAGGTTGACCTACGGACCCGTTCTGATGTATTCTGCGGGGCCGTCGGGCTGAGAGTGGCCATGACAAAGCTCAAAATGCCAAGCATTCAGTTTAACCTCGCGATTCTGACGAATCGAGATGAGGACGCAAAGGCATGGGTGGGGTACATACCAGCTTTGCGACTCTATGCGCAAGCCCGAACCGAGGAGCGCCTTGAGCGAGCGCTTCGCCAGACGGCGTTATCATTCATTGGGCTCTGTTGGCACAGAAAAATATTAGATGAAGTCATGCGTGAACGCGGCATGAGAAAATCAAGTACTGCCGTGACCGCAGAAGCCAAAAAAGCTGGTGGCCAATACATCGTCGTTGGTGGAGAGGTTGAGCGGGATGTATATGGCGAGGTTCCAATTTCATTACTCGCCGGAAAGAAGGCGATGATTGAGTGCCCCCATTAGCCCTTATCCCCCCAGAAGATCTACGTAAAATCATTGAAGCCGATGGATTCAAGCTTGTTTATGAGGACGAGTTTAACTGGTGGTTTGCGCGTGAGCTGACAGATGTTCCCTTCAATGTACCGAAAGATGCAGGAGATGATGGAAACGCCTCTTTCGAGGTAATGGAGAATGCGCTCTTTGAAGCGCATATAGATCATCACAGGTACTTTGCGTTAAGGGAAATGGTTTTTGGCCGCAAGAACCCACCAAACTGAAAGCTCAAAATTTAGTTCTTATCGGTCCTCTTCGCTTTGCGCGACCTAGCGACCTTCGCCTCTTTCTTCGTCTTTCCCTTGGGCTTTGGAGCCTGTAGAATTGCCCGTCCAAACCGTTCAAAGTTCTCCAGTGCTTCCGGGCCTTCGATGTATTCCGGTTTCGTTGCCATATGGACTACGATAACCCTCAATTCGTAGATGCAGTCAAGAAAATTCTACGAGACGGAGTGGCGCAAGTCGCTGATAGTCTCAAGGATCTTAAAGATTCCGTACACGCACATTGGGAAGCCGAAGAAAAACGCCACGAGACTAAACCAGTTTCCGTGGCCGACCTTCGCACTGACGTACCCATACAAGTACAAACAGAACCCAAGCGTAGCAAACCAGAAAATGTGTGGAGATATATCATAGGCACACTTGAGGCCGCCGCTTTCATCGCAATCATCGTCTATACCATTGTGGCCTATAACCAATGGCATGAAATGATAAAAGCGACAAAAGCCAGTACCGATGCGGCTCACACTGCTGCCTGCGCCCTGGACGAGAATAGGCGACAGTTTAAGGACACGCTGACTGAAATCCAAAAACAGACTGTCGCGCAGCAAAACGCCTCTACTGCTTCTTGGCTCTCGGCTCAAACTGCTAAAAAACAGAGTCAGCTTATAGCGCAGCAGATGGAGCAGACTGAAAGACAGGTCAGTGCCAAGTTGGTTTTCCAAAACTTCACGGTTGAGAAAAAATTCGCGGTTGAGAATTCCCCCGAACAAGTTACAGTCAGCTTTGATGTGGTTAACGTTGGGGGTTCCGCTGCCACTGAGATCGGAATAGGCGAAGGGGGAGGCGAGTTGAAAGATACTATCGCGGCGCGCTCGCAGCAACAAGTTAGTCCCGATCCTTCTGGATTCAGTTTGGATAAAGGACAATCTCACCACTTTACGCAGGACGCTACGGGATGGAGAGCCCATCACGGCATATGGGGCTCGTGGCTGGGACTCGCTTACGTTAATGTCCTCCAAAAGACTGACTGCACTTGCGCGCTCGTTGTGGGTCACAAATACACACTCAGGCTTCACGATTGTTCTTATGCACCAGCCCCCGATGGCAAGCCATACGATTGCCACAGCAAACAGTAGCCCTGTCACGGCAAGCACAGTATGTAATTTCTTACACATGTGCGTCAACCCGTTTGTTGCCCGTACCCCCCTGTTTCACGCAAAGTATTCAAAAAACAAGGAGTTACATCCAAAGTATTCAGGAATAAGGACTTAGCTCGATGGGTAGCGGTTTGTTCACTCCAAAGGTACTATCCGTTGTCACACGGGCAACCGCCGAGCTTCGCTCGGCGTGGACCCTTCGACTTCGCTCAAGGCAGGCTCGCGAGGGCGCCCGTCCCCACACGAGCCCACCTGTTCTCGTTTGCTACATTTTGATCGTAGAGCTGTGGCTGGCTACGCATTGCCATTTTCCATCGGACCTCTTCATCCAGGTATCAGTCCAGCGCTCGTGGGTATCGACCGGCTTGCCATTCTCGTCCGTCCCTTTGCCTGCCCAGTTTCCGGTCGCGATGGCGGTGTTGCCGAATACCGTTACTTTCACATCGCTGATCTGGTTGGTCTGCCACTTTGCCGCCTTGATATGCGCGAGGCTCTCGGCTTTCCCAATCGTCTTTCCCTGGGCGTCGGTATTGACGAATTTGTCCGCCAGGAGAGGAGCGAGCAGTTCCGGATTGCTCGCCATTGCGGCATCTATCCACTTTTGCTCAAGTGCGGCGACCGCCTGCTCGGTTCCGCCGCCCATCTTCTTGTCTTGTGCTTGTGCCGCGACCAGCAGCGACAGCAATGCCACCGTAAACCACACGAAGGTTCTCTTCATTGATTTTGCTCCACTCTGCATTTCAGATTTGTGATAGATGACGCCTCTTGAACTAGATTTTCTCGAAGAAGTGGGCGGTTTTCTTGCCCGCCTCTTCGGTATAGTAGACGGTCACATGGGCGGTTTTCTCGGTTCCTTTTGCGATGTCCTTGCCTGCATCGTCGGCAGCGTGGCCTGACAGCTTAAATGTTTGCTCCGTACCGTCGGCGGTTTTGACTGCCATGGTCTTGGCGCCGCGATCGATATCGGTGATGGTGCCGTCCACCGCCTTGAGACCATCTTTGCCGACTTTATCGACCTCGACTGCTACCTTATCGGCGCCGGTGTAGTGCGCCACTACTTCTGAGCCTTCGGTGAGCCCGTGAAAGGCGTCTTTGCCGCCCATCTCGGTTTCATGGGCGCCTGCTTTGACACCATGGACCGTGGTCTTGTCGACAAACTTGATGGAATGCTCGGTGCCATCCTTGGCCTTGACGACCATCGTCTTGGTGGCCGAATCCAGTTTGGTAATGGTGCCATGGACGACGCTGACCACGTCCTGCGCTGCCCAGCCAAGCGCACTCAAGAGCAGAAGGGCGAGAGATGCCAGGACAATGTTTTTGCTTTTCATTTTTCGAGTCTCCTTGAAGATTGAGTCGGAATTTCCTTCTTGAACCCGCAAGCAGGCTAACTCATACGGCGGTTTCGCGCCACAGCAGTTCGCTGCTACTCGTAGCGGAGGGCTTCGATGGGGTCGAGGCGGGAGGCGCGGATGGCGGGGACCATGCCGCTGATGAGGCCGACGGCGGTCAGGATGAGGACGGCTACGATCAGGGTGAGGGGGTTGATCATGAGGCGGATGTCGCCGGCTTCGGCGTGTTTGGCCATGGCGCTGTAGAGGGTTAGCCGGCCGACGGTGAGAGAAACCACGTAAGCGAGAATGATGCCGAGCAGTCCGCCGATGAAGGTGATGGCGAGCGCTTCGGCGAGAAACTGGAGAAAAATGTGGCTGCGGCGTGCGCCCAGGGCTTTCTCGATGCCGATTTCGCGGGTGCGCTGGGTGACGGAGACGAGCATGATGTTCATCAAGCCAACGCCCCCGATGCCGAGCGTGAGAGTTCCGATGAAGGCGAGCAGGATCTTCAAGCCCAGGGTGAGGATCTCGATATGGTGGACCTGCTCCATAAGATTAAAAACCAGGAGGGCGCGGCGGTCGGCGGGATTGAATTTATGCTGCGCGGCCATGATGTAGCGCACGGATTGCTCAATCCGTTCATAGTCGCTGGTTTCGTAATTGAACCAGATGGAGTCGAGGTAGTGGGTGTCCTTGAGGTCGCTCATGGTGGTGAAGGGGACGTAGACGACGCGATTAATATTATCGTCGACGGCCTGCATCTTGGGGCTGAGAACGCCGATGACTTCAAAGCCGATGCCGTCAATGCGGAGGTGCTCGCCCAGGGCGTTGCGTCCGGAGAAAAGTTTTTCCTTGGTTTCGGAGCCGATGACGGCGACTCGCGCGTGTTGCGTTTGATCCTGGGGGTTGTAGAAGCGTCCCTGGGCCAGGGTGAGAGCGCGGATGGCGAAGGTGTTGGGGTATTCGCCGTTGACGTTCATGGTGTAAGAGCGCGTGTCGTATTGTATGGTCGCGGACTTGAAGCAATCGGGCGTGATGCGGGTGATCTGCGGAATGTTGGTCGCGAGCAGGTCGACGTCGTCGAGGGTGATGCGGGTTTGCGCACCTGCCTTCTCGCCACCAGACTGCATAGAGGAGCGGCCGGGAACCAGGATGAAGAGCCTGGTTCCGAAGTTGGCAAAGATGTTGGCGCAAGCACGGCCGAAACCGTCGCCGTAGGCGAGGAGCATGACGACGGTGGCGATGCCCCAGGCCATGCCCAGCATGGTGAGGGCGGTGCGGCGCCGGTTGTGGCGCATGGCGTCGTAGGACTCCTGGAGCAGATCGCGGATCATCTCTCCTTACTCCTGCCTCAGGGCTTCGACCGGCTGCAGGCGCGCGGCTTTACGCGCGGGATAGAGTCCGGCGGCGACGCCCGCTAGCGTCAGGCTGGCGATGGCGAGGATCGCGGTTTTTGGAACCAGCCGCGGCGGATCGAAGCCTCCGGGACCGTTGTAATTGCCGAGCAGGGCCATGAAGCCGCCGGCCAGGGCCATGCCGATGAGTCCGCTGACCAGCGTGAGTAGAACGCCTTCGACGAAAAATTGCAGCATGATGCTGCGATTGGTGGCGCCGAGAGCTTTGCGCAATCCTATTTCACGCGTGCGCTCGGTAACGGCGATGAGCATGATGTTGATCACGCCGATGGCCCCGAGCGCAAGGGTGACCAGGCCGACGGTGCCGAGGAATTCGTTCATGGCATCGAAGATGGTGCCCATCATTTGCGCCTGCTGGACGGTGTCCATGCCTTCGAAGGCGTCTTCATCCCGATAATCGAAGTGGTGATTGCGGGCGATGACGCGGCGAGCCTCATCCCGCGCGAGCAGGTGCTCGTCGGCGACGCGGGGCTGAAGGTTGAGGAAAGAAATGGCGTCGTAGGCCTCTTCGCCCTTGAGCGGGAAATCGCTGCGCATGACCTGGAATGGAATATAGCAGCGCATGTTGGTGGAATTATCGTCACCGCGGCCGACACGGAGTAGAGTGCCGATCACTTCGAAGCGATGGTCGTTGAGCAGAATGAAGGAGCCGACGGCGGGGCGTCCCGGAAAAAGGTTGCGCGTCATCTCATCGCCGAGGACGACGACGTCGCGTCTTTGAATTTCGTCCAGGTCGTTGAGCCAGCGTCCCAGTTTCAGCGGGAGGAAGCGGATTCCATCGAACTGCGGTTCGGTGCCAGTGAGTTGGCCGCTGGCGCTGGCGAACTCGCTGACGGAATGCACGTCGTCCGTGGTGATGACGGGAGTGATGGCCTTAATGTGCGGAGATTCCCTGCGGATGTCGACGTAGTCCTGGTACGTGAGCCGGTACTGGCGGGCGGAGTTCATGCTGCCCGCAACGGCCGGAGCGCGGCCGGGGTAGAGCCACATGATGTTTTCGCCGTACTCCGCGAGGTTGCGCTGGTTGCCGGTTCGGAAGCCCTCCCCCAGGCCGACCAGCAGGAGCAAGGAACCGACTCCCCAGGCGATGCCGAACATGGTGAGGAACGAACGCAGCTTGTGCGCCCAGAGGGTGCCGAAAATCTGCGCGAAAACGTCGAACACCATTTGCATGGG
>JBKQLO010000025.1:0-18346 GCA_052147055.1 Terriglobales bacterium | reverse complement strand
TGGTACTGCACGCGAAAGTGTGTGGGAGCGTAGGTCGTTGCCGGCATTAAATAAAGGCCACATTCAGAAATGAATGTGGCCTTTTCCTGTTTGCTCTCACAACTCTCTAGTTTGATACGCTGTTCTTTGGTGGCATGATGAAGAAAATTGGCCGAAATGACCCCTGCTGGTGCGAGTCGGGGAAGAAATACAAGAAGTGCCATCTCGATCGAGAGTTCGAAACGCCGATTCCCCTCGGAGCCATCGAACAACGCACCATAGCTGAGTCAAATATCGAGCTCTGTCTTCATCCGTCGGCATCCCCCAGAGATTTGCGACAAGATCGTGTCAGCCCACACCATCCAGAGGTCGAGAGTTCTGGGACAAATAACGGATTCGGGCAACCACGTGCAAACCTTCCACTGCGCAAAAACGGACTACTCGGTCGACGGCCCGCGGGTTCTGCGAGTCGGGTGGAAGGAAGCGTCTACCTTTACTGGTTTTTGCTCAAGGCACGATAGTCTAACCTTCAGAGCGCTGGAAACCATGGAATTCGAGGGCTCACTGGAACAATGTTTTCTAGTCGGATATCGCGCCCTTTGCTACGAGATTCACCAGAAATCAAGGATGCTGAAATCGCAGCCTATCTTCCGGAACTTGGTAGACCGAGGTCTTCCAATCGGGGCACAAAGAGAAATACAAGAAATAGGGAGCGCACAGGAAGCAGGATTGCTCAAAGGGCGGGAGGACCTTCTACTCTTGAAGAGAGTCATGGACCAACAGTTGCTCGAAAAGGGCTACTCGGGGTGGCATCGCGTCGTTATCAACTTCAAAGGCCCACTCTGTGCGGCGAGCACGGGTGCTGTCTCCCCGAACCGTGATTTTGATGGCACAGAACTCCAAGTTCTCCACAACGCTAATGCGCTTATTCAGGAGCTGTTGTTCGGAATCGTGGCTCGCCGCGACGGCGGGGCGGCGGTTTTTCTCTGCCGAGCGGGGGATGGCGCTCCACAAGCGTTTATCGAATCTTTGCTGAAGCGAGACGGCGAGATGCTTGCCAGTTTGATAGTCCAGTTTGCGTTCGCGTACATAGAAAATACGTTCTTTTCTAAGGACTGGTGGGGGTCGTTATCTGAAGTTGACCGCAAGCACCTCTCTTCGCTGGCCTGGGTGAGCAACGCCTACTACGAGGATTTCACTTACTCACGATCGCGCAACATTATTCCGTGGGAGATTACCAGCGTAGTGGTCAACGACGGAGCGTAGCCCGCAGGGCCGATGGTACTGCACGCGAAAGTGTGTGGGAGCGTAGGTCGTTGCCGGCATTAAATAAAGGCCACATTCAAGAAATGAATGTGGCCTTTTCCGTTCTGGGAAATTCTGATCTTATTTCTCCGTCCGATGGGCTGAGGCACGCCACCCCCGCACTACAATCAGGCCAAGAACTGTGGAGGTGGGCTGGTGTTGCTCTCCCTGTGTGCGCACATCTTTGTGCCTCTGATCGCCCTGGTTGCGGTGGCGGTCATCCAATTTGACAGGAACACTTCAATCCCAACCCAGGTAGCGGAAGGCGGCACCGACCTGTGCATCTTGGCGATTGGTGCGACCGGAAGCATGTTTATCAACCCCGGGCTGCGCGAGAAATTCGGTCCCGAATGGATGGTGTTGATAAGCATCATGATCGTCCTTGCTACTGTAACCTTGGCGGGCGCGTCTATTCACGTGAACCGTTCGCAGATGGGCCAGCGGCAACGGGCCTGGACAAATTGCTTTCTAGGTAGCTTTGCGATAAGTTTAATTTGTGGCATCGTAGTTTGGGGAGCGATCTAAATGGAAGTACTTAAGGTGATGTCGCTCACGGTTGCGGTTAGCCTGGCGTTCGCGACTGTGATCACGCTGGCGGTCAGTTTGGCGCTCGATCCGCTGGAGCGTGCACGCCAACGCTGGGTTGCGCGCGAACGCGAAGCGGGCAAGATCGTCCACGCCTGAGTCTTCCCCGATATCCCGAACACGGAAGTTAGGGTCCTTCGCGAAGAGCGTGCTCAGGATTTCGGCAGAAGGCTCCCGCGCGCTCACGCCTTCTAAGCGCCTCAAGTTAAGCCCCGCAGGGCCGATGGTACTGCACGCGAAAGTGTGTGGGAGCGTAGGTCGTTGCCGGCATTAAATAAAGGCCACATTCAGAAATGAATGTGGCCTTTTCCGTTTTGGGATGGACGTCTGCAATAAAGCGGTAACGACCCATATTTGGAGAACGTGGGAGAAGGCGGTGGAGTTATATTAGCGGCCAGGGAGGAGATTATGTGCATCGTGTGTGAGCGCGAACTGTGGGGCGAGCACCGAGCGCTCGAACGCGAGTTCTTCAAGCCCTGCAAGACATGTAAGAAGTTTCCTGGCGCGAGCTCCGAAGGAACCTGCTATCACTGTTACGCCGTTGGCAACATGATCGATGAGTGCCCCGAGTGCGCGGGCAAACCATGGACTGAAGAATTCCTTGAGGCCAAGAACGAAATCGAAGGCCCAGACAGGTTGCTGGTCCCGTTCTAGAGCGGGGAAGCGTACGTCGTTGCCGAGTTGTTGGGGACGAATAGCGGATCACCAAGCGATGCGTTTATTTCCGGCGACCAAATCGAAATGGCGGTCGCGGCTCAGGAGGGGAAGAGAATGCTGCCGGCACAGTGCGGCAATCCAGATATCATTGGTTGGAATCGGCTTGCCCTTCCGCTTTAGTTCGAGGCAGATTTCTGCATAGTAATGCGTGGTCGGCTCCTGAATGTCCAACACCATGCAGTCATTGAGCAGTCCTGCCAGCCAGTTTTCGTAGCTGGCCCGATGGCGCGACTGGGCAATGCCATGGCGATACTCGCCGAGCACAATCACGGGGAGCACCATCTGATCGGCGCTAGCGAGAACGGCGACTGCCCCAGGATCATCGTCAGCCACTGCAGACAAGGCGTTGGTATCAAGAATCATTGCCAGACTTCCCGGTCGATCCGCTCGAACGCTTCTTCCACCCGCTTTTCGATTTGCTTTCTCTCCTTATGCAGGTGTTTGAGCTTTCCGAGATGTTTCATCCAAGGCTTTTCCTGGGAGGTAGTTTTCAATTTCTCCTGGACCGCCTCGGTGACGAGCTGGCGCAGGGGAATACCGCGTTGGGCGGCGGCTGACTTTGCGCGGCGAAACAGGAAATCGGGAATTTCGAGGGTCGTCTTCACCGTGCCCATATTACCATATTTATGGGGAGTAAATCGCGAAGATTTCCCGTTTCTATCCGTTTTGGGATGGATGTCCTTTTCCGTGCACAGATTAATCCAGAATTCCTCGCTCTGGTATCGCGCCGGGCCCAAGCGCCGCGTCGTGAGTTCTCGCTTTTTCGACAAGCTCAAGGCTTGATTCGGCAACCCATCGAATGGGGAGAATGCAGTTGCCAAGCTGCACTGGAACGTAAACGGCAGAGGAACTACACGGTTGACGAGCGTCGCGATTGGTGAGGTTCTCAATCGTGTCTGCGACGTGGTCATTTGGTTGATGAGCGCAAACGCGATTTTACGCCAATTGACAGCCTTGCCTTGGGCTGCGGCCCATCGCCGTACATCAAGATGTGACCCTGTTCACTGACAAATCCCGCTTATTCGCGTGGCATGGACTTGCTAAGAACTATGCCAAAGAGCCAGCCTGCAATCGACGGTATCGGTCCCGGGCAACGGAAACAGAATGGGAGAGATTCATGAAGAACTGGATTCGCTTGGTCCTGCTGGTTATCTTGAACACAGCTGGTGCTTTTGCGCAGCAGTATGCAATCCATGCCGGCACGCTGCTCGACGGCACCGGTGTTTCTGCGCGCCACGATCTCTACCTCACCGTGCTGGACGGGCGCATAAGCACGATCTCCACGATTCGCCCTCAAAACATCGTGGTCAAGGAGTTCCCCTCGGACACCGTCATGCCCGGGTTCGTGGACGCGCACGGCCACATTGGGGGCTTCATCGGGCTTGGTGAAGATACGGATGAGCGGCTGCTGAACGCAACCAACCGAGAACAATGGGTATTGTGCAATGCGCGCGATGCGTTGGCTAGCGGGGTAACAACCCTGCGCGATCCGGGCACCTATCTGTGGACACTCGCGATGCGGCCGCGCATCGAAGCCACCGGCCTGCGCTGGATTACAGCCGGACGGCAACTGGTAAAGAAAGCGCCTGGCGCATACATGGACGAGATGTTTGTCGAGTTCGACGGTGTCGACGACGCCAAGGCACAGGTAAAGGCACGCAAGCAGGAAGGCTCCGAGTTCATCAAGCTGCGCCTGACCAAGCAGCGCCCGTTACCGACACTGGAGGAGGCGCGGGCAATCGTGGACGAGGCGCACCGGATCGGAATAAAAGTTGCCGTGCACACTGATGTGCCGTTCGACGAAGCGGTACACCTGGCAGTGGCGGCCGGCGCCGACTCGATCGAGCACAACGCAACGCTGCGGGTCGCCGATCCCGACAAGACATTTCCCGAGATCGTGCGCCGCCAAATCATTGTCGTGCCCGGGATCGGCAGCTGGGTTGCGCACTTCGAGCCGCTTTGGCTTGACCGAAAACAAATTCCCGAAGAGCCGCTTCGTTCCATGCTGCCCCCCGCGTTGCTGAACGCTATGCAATCGCACGCAGAAGAACTGCGCCAGCAGGCGCTGGATTCCGAGAAAAATGGCTTCGATGCGCAGAAGCGTCGCACGGAGCTGCGGGCGGAAACGCTGCGCGCCTACAAAGCGGGAGTGCTGCTGGCCGCCGGGCCCGATACCGGTGTGGACCTGATGCCTCACGGGCGGCTATACAAGGACATCGAGTGGTATGCGGAGGCGGGGATTCCGATCGAGAAGGTTGTGCAGATCGCGACTCTGAATGGCGCGCGCGCTGCGGGAATTGAAAAGGAAACAGGTTCGCTCGAGGTCGGCAAGGATGCCGATATCGTTGTGCTTGGCGGCGATCTGACCCAGGACGCGACGGCTTTTCAGCAGATTGTGCTCGTCATCCGCGCGGGTCGCGTGGTCTTCGATGCGAGCCAGAAGTGGACTCCCTGCACTGTCGGCGGCTTGACGCAGATGAAGTAACGGACTGCGATGCCAACTTTCGACCTAGTAGCTTCTGGTCGTAGTCTAGAATTTCGTAACGGCCTATCTTTAACTCGACGGGGGCTGGTGGCCCAGGTTCGCGTCCGCGCATTTCGGACGCGAACCTGGAGACACATAACGCATCGCACTCAGAGATCCTTCGCTGCGCTCAGGACTGCGGCAGAAGTCTTCCGCTTGCCGCTGCGCGGCTGCGCTCACGCCTTCTAAACGCCGCAGGTTAAGCCCCGCAGGGCCGATGGTACTGCACGCAAAAGTGTGTGGGAGCCCTTCGACTGCGCTCAGGGTACTGCGGGGCTCCTTCGACTCCGCCGCGCTCCGCTCAGGATTTCGGCTGCGGGCTACCCCCTTCGGCAAGCTCAGGGTCACGCCCGCAAAACGCCTCAAGTTGCCGGCATTCAATAAAGGCCGACCTGAGAAATCAGATTGGCCTTTTCCTTTGTGAGTCGGTAATCTTTTAACGGCTTCTGGTTTCTGCTAGCATTTATACATGGCAACCGTGAAACAAACGCAACGCAAGCGAACCGATGGGCCCCATCCCGCTCGCGGCCGCAAAACACAGAAATCGCCAAAGAAGACTTTGCCAGGGCTTTACGCCCGCCTCGAGAAGACCCAGTCCGGTTCCGAGGAATCCAAGCGCATTTCCCAGCAGATCGTCGACGCTATCGGATAGGTTATGGCGGCTGTCAGGATCAGGCCGCCCCGAGATGCCCGATGCCGTGCTTACCGCGAACACTTGCGGGATCGAGTGGACAAACGGCAATTCCTTGCGCCGATGGCAATGGAACTCGACGAATGGCTCAAGAGCGCACCTGAAGCTCCGGACCTTGACGAAGGTCCGGAGGGTTGGCACAAGGTTTTCGACTCCTTCACGATTTGTGGTGAAGGCGAGTGCATCAAGACACTATTCACGATCTACGCTCCCGGCCGACCGAGAAGGAACAGCATCTGCTTGGACGAATGGCCGAAGCCGAAGTAGCTTCGGGGTCACGTGTGAAGATGGCCCCGCAGGGCCGATGGTACTGCACGCGAAAGTGTGTGGGAGCGCTTCGACTTCGCTCAGGGTAAACTGCGGTCGTTGCCGGCATTAATAAAGGCCACGTTGCGAAAGCAATGTGGCGTTTTCGGCTGGCGACCTTGGTCGGTTGTAAAATGCTTAACAAATGTCGCTCCTAAGAGACATTCAGAACGCAGCTCTGGATTCGACCGTTCACCTACCCGATCTTCTGCGTAAATGTAAAGTCCTAGCGGTAAGGTTAGGCAACGAGGACCTGAAGAGGTGGGTCGATTCGGAGCTGAATGGGTACGGCGAGGATGACTCCCTGCCCGCTTACAGGAGCTTTCGGGTTGAGTCGCACGGGGATTTTTTCGGCCCAGCTGGGAGCGGACTTCGAAACGCCCCGATACCGCTGTCGTGCCTGCCGGAGAAATTCGTGGAAATGTTGTTCACTCACCATTCGAGAGAGCCTATCAGCGCGTTCGCAGACTTGGTTTCGAAGGGGACCTCCGGTTCTTTTCGTGTACCGTGGCCCGCCGATTTGGTGGCGCACGTTGGGCAGGATATTTATGAATACATGAACTGCGCCAGTGCCTGGCAGGTCATACCGCGCGGAGCGATTGTGGGAATTCTCGACACAGTTCGATCCCGCATTCTCAACTTCGCCCTAGAAATTGAAGCCGAAGCTCCTGAAGCAGGGGAGGCCGCTCCTGGTGTCCCTCCCGTGCCGCAGGAACGTGTCAATCAAGTTTTTCACACCCAAATATTTGGAAATGTAGGCAACGTTGCTGCGGGAAGCGAAGGCTTCTCGCAATCCAGTGCCGTCGTGGTTGTGGAGGGCGACTTCAGTTCCCTTCGAACGTTTCTGACTAAGCTAGGCATCGATTCCGCCGACCTGAGCGAACTTGAGAATTCAGCCGCGAAGGACCGGGAGTCCCTTCAGGATGGAATGGGGCCGCACACCGGTAGGTGGCTTGGGAAAATGATCAGCAAGGCTTCCTCCGGGGCGCTCCAGGTCGGAACAACAGTCGCGACAACGCTCCTGACAAAGGCGCTAACTCAGTATCTCGGGCTCCCTATGTGACGCAGCGCAGGGCCGATGGTACTGCACGCGAAAGTGTGTGGGAGCCCTTCGGCTGCGCTGAGGGTAAACTGCGGTCGTTGCCGGCGCTGCCTGGCTTTGTTCCGTTTTCGTAACAAGGTTTACTTCCTTCGTCTCGACCTGTCCCGGAATGTACCATTCCGAGTTAAACCCTCGTTGGGGAGGACGCGAATGCTTGTCGATTCGAACAAGAATCCATGGAAGACAGCGACGTGGATTACGATCGCAGTCGCTTCAGTGATTTGGTGGATTGTCGCTGGGCAGTGTTCTAGACAGCGGACTGTGCTTATCGTGTGGCTCAGTCTGGCCTCGTTCATGATTGGCTGTCTGATCGGCTTTCTCTTCTCGAGCTACGGCGAGGAAAGCAATAGCCTTGGCAAGATTCGCGACTGGCTTGTCGGGGGCATAACAGCACTCACAGTAGCCAATGCGGCTGCAATAAAGCAGATACTTGTCGTCTTCGCGGCTGGACCCGGCCCCGCGGAATTTGCGTTTACCGTTGCCGCTGCTGTGTCCTACACAGGTCTCGGATTCTTTTTCATGTTTTTCCAGCGCGAACTCATCCTAAATGTGCTGCTCGCGCAGAGTCGCGCAGAGCGCGACAAGGTGGAAGGAACGCGGAATGCGGGACAAGTCATACAACGTCTGCTTGTTCGCTTGCCTGCCAGCCTTCTTTCCGGCGTAGATTCGGTTAACGATGTGCCGGACCTAAATGAAAAAGAGGTCCAAAAGCTAAAGCAGTTGCTCTATGCCGACGAAGTCGAGAAATTTCTGGAGGAGGCGGAGGAGGCCGCCAGAACCGCCGGGGTTGATTGGGACGTAGCCTCCAAGGCAGCCTACGTAACTTATTACAGAACCTACTTTGAGGGGGAAGACCGAGCCGGACAGATCGAAAGGGCGATCCAATGGATTACTCGTGCGCTCAACATGAATCCTCTGCACGTTGACCTCACGATGAAGTACGCGGGTATGCTAGCTGCAAACCAAGATTACGAAGCTGCGGCTGCGATCCTTGAGCGGCTGTCAGTTCAACCCGAATCACCTCTTTTGGCCAAGCAATGGCTCGGTTATGTGCTCAGGTATCTGCCGGATCGCTTGGACGAATCGATTCGGGTTTCCGAGCAGTATCACGCGCTCTTCCCAGACGAATCTGACACTTTCTTTAATGTGGCCTACGCATACGCTCATAAGTACAAAGAGGAGTTGCGCGCCAGCGGCAAGACTGGGCTGCCAGAATCTATTAACAGGCAAAAAGCATTGTCTGTTTTGAAGGAGGCACTTTCAAGTCAGCCCGAGATGGCCGAGATCGTCCGAAGCAAGTGGACCACCGACGGAGGGGCATTTGATTGTCTGCTGCATGATGTTGAATTTCGCGCTATTGTGGGATTCGGAGTGGAGTAGCTGTTCGATCTGAGGCGTCTAATCGACCGGCACTTACGTGCCGGGCTGTCGTATGTCGCCCCCTTCGACTTCGCTCAGGGCAGGGCTTTGCGGTTCAGGTCTTGGTGGCTCGGGATTCACGGCTTCTCCCGGAATGTTGTCGGCTCGGCGGCTAATAGGAATGCGAGCCAAACGCGCCCTTTGTTCGCTAACGCTCTCTCAGGGTAGGCTCCGTGGTTCGCGCGGCTCGCTCAGATCCTTCGTTCGCAAAAAGCGGCGAACTCAGGATGTCGGCGACGGGCAGGAGTGTTTGTCCCACACGGTTCCGTTTTGGGAATGGTGCTGGGTTGGGAGGTGGATTTTGGTTGACTTTGATTTCGGCTTATCGGGATGATTGTTAGATAGTCGGAATGGCTGAGGTTGGCCTCTTCGGACGGGAGCGTCCGAGGGGGTTTTTGTGTCTGGGGAGTTCGTTGGTTGCCCATACGTGGATAGAGAATAAGGATGCGAGCCAAACGCGCGTTTGTTGGGTCGCAAAAAACGCGACCCTTCGCGCGGCTCGCCTGGGTCCTTCGGCGACGAAAAGCATGTCGCCTCAGGATGACAAAGGAGAGAAATGAGTATCGGCGTGGTGGTGGGAGATTTGATGGCGGAGGCGGAGATTGGGAGTTTGTGGGCGGAGGCGGAGCGGTGGGGGCCGGCGGTTACGGGGAAGCGGCGAGGGGAGATTGCGGAGGCGGCGTTTTTGGCTAAAGTGGCTAGCTTGGGATTTACGGTGTCGAAGACTTGGGGCGATAGCGATCGGTATGACTTTGTGGTGGATGGCGGGGCTGGGTTGCGGCGGGTGCAGGTGAAGTCGGCGCATTGTGAGGGCGAGGACGGCGGGTACAGTTTTCGCACGCACGATCATGCGTTTCGGGCTTATTGCGCGGAGGACATTGATGCTCTGGTTGCGTATGTTGTGCCCAAGGACGCCTGGTATGTGTTTCCGGTGAAAGTGTTTCAGCGGGTGCGGTCTTTGAAATTGTTTCCGGAGACTCGGAAGAAGCGATCTAAGTTTGAGAAGTATCGCGAGGGCTGGGGGATACTGAGGAAGGAGGTCTTGGGAAAGCAGATTCGTCATCGCTAAAGCGATTCGGAATGACAAGGTGGTAAGTGCGCGCGGCGTCGCGCGGCTCGCCTGGGTCCTTCGGCGACGAAAGGTGTGTCGCCCTCAGGATGACAGGTCAAAATCCCCGCCCCTAGCGCAAAGAACGCGCTAGGAACGGGGCACCTGTGCGTTATCTCCCACTTCTCGCAAAAGCGGCGAGAAGCGGGGCACCCAGCGCGTTCCCTCCAGAAAAGTCGTGCCATTGTGGGAGGCAGGAACCGATCGTTGAAAAGGGTGAGCAAGATTCGACTCATGTGATGAGGATGATGCGCCGATCTCTCCGGGTGTAAGAGAGAGAGGAGTTTCGAATGAGTATTTCCATCTCCAGTTCGGTAACGGTGGCGGAGTTGGCTGCGGCAGCGTCTTTGTCGAATTCAACGGCCGCGCAGAGGCCTCAGCAGACGACCAATAGCCCGGTGGACACGGTCAAGCTGTCTGAGTCACAGCAGGTTTATCAGTTGTATAACCAGGGGCAGACGGTTTCGCAGATCGCTTCCGGTCTCAGCCTGACGGTCGAGTTAGTGAACAGCTATTTGGGGATTGCGGACGCTGCGAGTTAGGGGCGAGTTTGTCTTCGGCACGGCTGGAAGCAAAGGGCTGCGGAGGTTGGCTCCGTCTGGACCCTCCGACTTGGCTCAGGGGCAGGCTTGCGAGACGCCCGGCCCCCCACCGTCAGGTTCGACGGCGGCGGACAAGAGTGTCCGCCCCACACGAATTGCAACTTCTATTTCTGCTCGGGCTGAGGCAGTTTCCATTCGGGGACGGGGAAGCGGCCTTCGTCGTCGTAGTAACCCTTTATCACGTGATCGGACTTGGCGTTGGGGACAGGTTCTTCGCCCTGCGAACTGAAGCGGGGCGCATCGGCTGCGGCCAGGAGCGGCTGCTTCGTGGTATACATGGCTTCGTTGAGTAGGCTGCCGGAGGGCGCTTTGGCTACCGCAAATACGCCGAAGGGGTTGCCATTCATGTAGGAGACGCTGATGTAGTCGGCGACCATGGGGCCGAGATCGGAGACTGGCAGCCAACTTAGATTCATGGGGCCGGCGAGTTGCACGCCGCCAGTCCAGGTGGCGCCGGAAGTTTGTGAAGTGACGAAGCCGACGTCTAACTGACAATTCGAGTTACAGTTGGAAACCGGGTAGTAGTAATAAACCAGAGTAAGATGGGCGGTAGCGCCGGAAGTGGTGGGATCGACTCCGATGCCGGGAATGAAGTGGTCTACGGTGCTGTTGGCCGGGTCGATGGGGATGCGGGCCGGAGTGGTCCAGGTCTTGCCGTCGGACGAAGTGCTCATGACAATGTCATTCTCGGCGCAGTTGGTGCGGAAGCGGCAGTCCTGCCACACCACGTAAACCTTGCCGGTGGCGTCAATTTCCGCGGAGGGCAAAGGCAGACTGCGCAGGCCGCCGCCTTCGGAGTGGCTGTCGACCACGGCGATGAGGACGGAAGCTGTCCAACTGGCTCCGCCATTGGTGGAGCGGAAAGCGCCCACACCTGCATAGCTCTCGGAGAAAGGGACCACGACGGTTCCATTGGGCTGGACGAGAGGCTCACCACCCAGGCCGCCGGTCTGGTCAGCCGTGGCCTTGCCCGCACTCCAGGTTATGCCGCCATCGCTGGAAGTGCTCATGAGGATTAAGCCGGTGCTGGCGGCGGCGTCCCATTCGGTGTAGCAGTTGCCGTAGTAGGGGCTGGTGGAAGTGTTGTCGCAGACGGTCCAATTTTTGTCGTCGTTATGGGTGCCGTCGATGAGGACGGGGCTGCCCCAGTGAATGCCGTCGGTGGAGCGGCTGACGACCACGTCGCCGATGGGATTGATGAGGGCGAGGCTGGAAATGAGCCACACGCCGTGTTTGGCGTCGTAGGCAACGGTGGGGTCGGCGGCGCCGTAATAGGTTCCACCTTTATAGTTCACGGTCAGGCCGGGAAGGTAACCGTAGGTGCCGGTCTTGCCGCCGTCGGTGGAAGTGGAAAAGCCGATGTCAGCGCTGCCCCATCCGATGGTTCCGGGACGGCGGGCGACGTGATAGGTGGCGACGATGGTGTTGCCCCAGGCAAAGGAGTCAGGCTCGACTTCGGTGCGGTGGTCGCTATCGGCATTAGTGAATTTGTCGACGCTGATTTGCTCCAGCGTGAATTGGGCGCGGGCGGACAGAGTGAGCGCGGCCATGAAGCAGACCAGCGCGCAAAGCGTGCGGCGGGAAGCAGGGGCAAGCATTATAGGACCTCGACCTGGGTTTTCGTCCGCGTAGCGCTGGGGTGGCGCGGGGCGGGCCGATTCGCGGCGTGGGCAATATTATCGTGAATAGTAGAACGTGTCCATGTGAAAACGATCCCCGCCCCTAGCGCAAAGAACGCGCTAGGAACGGGGCACCCAGTACCAAGTTATTGATTGGCTGGGGCTGGGGTGGTCGGAGTCGCGGGCGCTGCGGGTGCGGCGGCGGTGACTTCGGGAGCGGTGACGGATTCGATCTTTACCGTGGCGAGGATGCTTTGCAGGCGGCGGAAGACCTGGGTGCGGTCGACGGGCGAGGCTGCATCTTCGTTGTCGTGGGGCTCGGCGTCTTTGTCTTTGGCCTGAGCTTGAGTGGTGAGGCCGAGGGCGAATTCATAGCAGGCGCCGTTGACGAAGGAGTGGTAGTACTTCGAATCGGACTGGCTGGTTTCGGGGCCGCTGATGGCTTCGACGGATGCGAGATCCATGCCGGCTATTTTGAGTTTGGCGGGCAGGATGGACGGCTGGTCGGTCGAGGCCGGCTTCAACAAGGCGAACTGGCTGCATTGTTCGGTGGTCAGAGTGGGATTCACGCTGACGTGGAATGAGGCGGAAGCGAGGTCGGTGCCGGGATAGGAACTTTTCGGCAGGGCGACGGTGACTACGTCTACGCCGCCAGGCTGGACGAAGTTCATGGCAGACGGCTGAGTGGCGTCGGGCTTCGCGCTGTCGGCGGAGTTCAGGGTGTAGCGTTTGGGATAGCGGAAAGTGACGCCGTAGTTTTTGTCAGCGTAGAGCGCTGCGGTGGGTTGCTTCTTCACGACCTTCTTGGCAACGGGCGCTGGTGCGGCGGCCGGAGCGGCGGCTGCTTGCATCGGGGCCGGGGAACTGGTGGGAGTAATGGGGCGCTGGATGGCGGCGCTGACGGCGGTGTCGTTCTCGCGCGAGCAGCCGCTGGTTTCGAGCAAGAGGCCTCCGACGAGCGCGGTGGCGAGTACGGCGCAAGCGAACAAAGCGATGGTCTGCTTGCCGATGAATTCGGGGCGAGTGGTGTTGGATTGTGGTTTTGAGTCTGACTTACTTTGCAAATTGAGTTGAGTGAACTGCGACATAGATTTGGTCTCCTGTGCTGGTGTTGCCAGTCGGGGGGAAGAAAAGCACGGTGAAGGCCAGAAGAGGGAAGCTTGATTCTATGCGGTTTAGCGGTGGACCAGTTGGTGAATCATGCGGGTCGGCGGACACGATGTGGGGAGCGGGACACAAGAACATTTGCGCCGCGGATTTACGCGGATGAACGCGGATAACCCCAAACCCCACCACAGAGACACGGAGGCACAGAGAAAGACAGTTCCAGTTCTCGGATTTGACTCCCCGTTGCTGGCTAGGCTAGCCTCAAGAGTCTGACTTTCAAACCATACACACGCAAGCGATTGATTTTGCTGCTTTTGGCGGCGCTTCTGGGGTGTGTTCCCGGGCTACAGGGTTCGTCTGTTCGTCCGGTGCATGCGCGCCATGCAATGGTGGTGAGCGTTCACGAGCTGGCGTCGAGAACCGGGGCCGAGATCATGCAGGCGGGAGGGAACGCGGTAGACGCGGCGGTGGCGACGGGGTTCGCGCTGGCGGTGGTGCATCCGCAGGCGGGGAATTTGGGTGGTGGCGGTTTCATGCTGATCCGGATGGCGGACGGAGCGACCCACTTCATTGATTATCGCGAGAAAGCGCCGGCGGCAGCCACGGCCAATATGTATCTGGATGCGCAGGGGAATGTGATCGAAGACGCGAGCGTGGTGGGATACAAGGCGATCAGCGTGCCGGGGTCAGTTGCGGGGATGGTTTATGCGGAGAAGAAATACGGGAAGCTCACGCTGAAGCAGGTGACGGCTCCGGCAATCAAACTGGCCCGCGAAGGTTTCGTGCTGGGGTGGGAAGATGCGCGAGATCTGCGCCAAGAAAAGAGTCTGGCGGCGTTCCCGGATTCGCGGCGCATCTTTCAGCGCGATGGAAAATACTATGAGCAGGGCGAGATTTTTCGCCAGCCCGAGTTGGCACGAACTCTGGAGCGCATCGCAGCCAATCCCGATGACTTCTATCGCGGCGCCATGGCGCGGGAGTTGGCTGCCTTCGTGCAAAAAGGCGGAGGGCTCATCACCGCCGACGATCTGGGTAAGTATGAAGTGAAGGAACGCGAGCCGGTGCGGGGCAGCTATCGCGGGTACGACATCATCAGCGCGCCGCCGCCTTCCGCGGGTGGGACCACGCTGCTTGAGATTCTGAACATTCTTGAAGGCTATGATTTGGCGAGGATGGGCAATCGGTCGTCGCCATCGATTCATTTGACGGTCGAGGCTTTCCGGCGGGCGTATTTCGACAAAGCGGAATTCATGGGTGATCCGGACTTTTCGCGGATTCCGGTGGCGCAGTTGATCGACAAGAAGTACGGAGCGGCCTGGCGCGAATCGATTGACCCGGCGCATGCCACTCCCAGCCAAGATCTGAAACGCCCTGCCATTTTCAGCGAGCTGGAACAGTATGCGCGGCAGAATCCTCAGCCGCTGGCAGTGCGCGAGCCCGAGCACACCACTCATTATTCTGTGGTGGACGCCGACGGCGATGCGGTGGCTGTGACCACGACGTTGAATGACAGCTTCGGATCGCGGGTGACGGCGGGGAATCTCGGCTTCCTGCTGAATGACGAAATGGATGACTTTGCCGCCAAGCCGGGAGTGGCGAACCTTTACGGGTTGATCCAGGGACCGGCGAATGCCATCGGGCCGGGCAAGCGGCCGCTGTCTTCGATGACTCCGACTATCGTGCTGAAAGACGGTAAGCTGTTTCTGGTGCTGGGTTCGCCGGGCGGGGCACGAATCGTTACTACCGTGGCGAACATCCTGATGGCTGTGGTGGACTATGGTATGAACATCCAGGAAGCGGTGGATGCGCCGCGCTTTCATCATCAGTGGCTGCCGGACTGGGTGGGGGTGGAGCAGTGGTTCGCTCCGGATGCGGTGAAGGCACTGGAACAGATGGGGCACAAGGTCGAGATTGGCGAGACGTTTGGGAGAGAATGGATACCGTACTGGAGCGATGGCGAGTGCATTGCGGTTGACCTCGAGAGCGGCGAGCGCCTGGGCGCCAGCGATGGCAGACACAACGGAAGGCCGGTTGGCTATTAAATGTTGAAGGCTATTTCTACGTTCATTCACGTGAAGGAACGGCTGCACCCGGGGCTGCTGGATGGGCTAGTGCGGGGCGGGGCGCAGTCGATTGAAATCTTTGCGGCGCGGCAGCATCTGGATTACGCCAACCGCAAGCAGCACGTGCGCGAAATCGCAGATTGGTTCCGCAACACGGCCACGCCGCTGAATTCGGTGCATGCGCCGCTTTTCGCGGACTACGAGTGGGGACGCACCGGGTCGCCACCGATCAATGTTGCAGCCATCGACCGGGCTGCCCGGATCGAAGCCATGGACGAGATCAAGCGCGCGCTGGAGTTGGCGGAGCAGATTCCGTTCCGGTTTCTGGTGCAGCATATGGGAGTTCCGGGGGAGGAGTTTGACGACCGCAAATTCGAAGCTGCGATGACTTCGATTGAGCATTTGCGGGCCTTTGCCAAACCGCTGGGCGTAAGCATTCTTCTGGAAAACATTCCCAACGAGCTGAGCACGCCGGAGAAGCTGGTGGAGTTCATTCACGCGGCGCACTTTGAGGACGTGGGCATCTGTTTTGACTTCGGCCATGCGCACTTGATGACCGAGGTGCCGCAGGCATTTGATACGTTGAAGAACCATATTCGCTCAACCCATGTTCACGACAACAAACGGGACCGGGATTCGCATTTGTGGCCGGGAGATGGATCGATCGACTGGAAGCAGGCCATGGAATTGCTGCGCAGCGCGCCGCACCAGCCGCCGCTGCTGCTGGAGATTGAAGGCGAGGAAAAGGTCAGTCCTGGGGAGAAGATCGAGGCAGCGTTTAAGAAGCTGGAGATTTAGCTGTTTGGAAGGGGCCGGCGCGCGCGTGGCAAAAGCTTGGAAACGCGGAGTGCGCAGAGAAAAGCTTAACCGCGAAGTACGCGGAGAAAAGCTTTAACCGCAAAGTACGCGAAGAAGAGCATAACCACAGAGTGGGCGAGGAGAGTCTTGGCCGAGGACGTGGAGAAGTACTGAGTCGAGAGGTCTATGTCGTCTCCTATTACTACGATCGCGGAAATTGGCAAGCATGAAGGGCAGGCGGTCACCATCCGTGGCTGGCTTTATAACCTGCGCGAAAGCGGCAAGCTGTTGTTCCCGCAATTTCGGGATGGCTCCGGCGTGATTCAAGGAGTGGTGGCCAAGAACGCGGTTCCGCCCGAGGTGTTTGATGCAGTGAAGGGATTGACGCAGGAATCGAGTGTGATTGTCGAAGGCAAGGCCCGCGCCGACAAGCGCGCTCCCGGCGGATTTGAATTGGACGTTTCCAGCGTGCAAGTGGTGCAGCGAGTTTCGGAAACCGATCCTTATCCCATTTCGCTGAAAGAGCATGGCGTTGATTTTCTGATGGAGCATCGCCATCTTTGGGTGCGGAGTCCGCGGCAGGCGGCGATCCTGCGGGTGCGGGCGGAGATCATTAAAGCTGCCCGCGATTTTTTCGATGACCAGGGTTTTACCCTCACCGACCCGCCGATCCTGACGCCGGCAGCCTGCGAAGGCACCAGCACGCTGTTTCCGGTGGACTACTTTGAGGAACAGGCGTTTCTCACGCAGTCGGGCCAGCTTTACATTGAAGCGACGGCCGCGGCGCTGGGCAAGGTGTATTCGTTCGGGCCGACGTTTCGGGCGGAGAAATCCAAGACTCGCAGGCACCTGACCGAATTTTGGATGGTGGAGCCGGAAGTTGCTTACG
Source organism: Terriglobales bacterium (assembly GCA_052147055.1). Classification (GTDB taxonomy): domain Bacteria; phylum Acidobacteriota; class Terriglobia; order Terriglobales; family Acidobacteriaceae; genus JABCZH01. Next base: position 1,532 of record JBKQLO010000025.1, on the reverse strand, counting down.
CTGAATTGAACGACATCATGGATCTGGCGGAGCGACTGCTTAGTTTTCTAGTGAAGCGCTGTCTGGAGAAGCGCCACGCCGACCTGACAGTCATCGGCCGTGACGTTTCGAAGCTGGAAAAAGTGGAAGCTCCGTTCCCGCGCATCACCTACGACGAAGCGGTGAAGATGCTGCAAGAGGCTCATGCCAAGGGCGCGCTGGAAAATAAATTCGAATGGGGTGGGGACCTGGGCTCGCCGGACGAGACCTATATTTCTTCGCAGTTTGAGCGGCCGGTGATGGTGCATCGCTATCCGGCGAAAGTGAAGGCGTTTTATATGGAGCCCGACCCGCAGCGGCCGGAACTGGCGCTGTGCGTGGATGTGCTGGCGCCGGAGGGATACGGAGAAATCATCGGCGGGTCGCAGCGCATGGCGTCTTACGATCTGCTGGTGAAGCGCATTCAGGAGCATGGGTTGCCGGAAGAAGCTTTCAAGTGGTATCTGGACTTGCGCAAGTATGGGAGCGTGCCGCACTCGGGATTTGGCATGGGAATTGAGCGGGCGGTGGCCTGGATCTGCGGGCTGGAGCATGTGAGAGAGACGATACCGTTTCCGCGGATGCTGCACCGGTTGTACCCGTGATGTTATCGGATCATCTGGCCATCAGGTCATCGGGCGATCATAATTTGACCCGATCAACCGATGATCCGATCGCCCGATATAATTTATGACAACCATTACTGAATCCTCTTCCAGTATCACTCCCAAGAAAGTTCGTGTGATTGGGGTGCCGCTTGACCTTGGCCAGTCGCGGCGCGGGGTGGACATGGGGCCGTCGGCGGTGCGGGTGGCGGGTTTGGAAGCGCGTTTGGAAGCACTCGGCCATATTGTGGAAGATGGCGGCAACGTAGCGGTTGCCATCCCGGAGCAGAAGAAAGAAGGAGACCCACACGCCAAGTATTTGAAGGAAATTACTGCGACATGCACCAAGCACGCCGAGCTGATCCTGAAGACGCTGGAAGCGGGTAAATTCCCACTTTCGCTGGGGGGCGATCATTCCATGGCGGTGGGCAGCGTGTCCGGCGTGGCGGAATTCTATCGCCGGCAGAATCAGAAAGTGGGTCTGATCTGGATCGACGCTCACACCGACATCAATACACCGGACAGCTCTCCCAGCGGCAACGTTCACGGCATGCCGCTGGCCGCCATCATGGGGCTTGGCCCGCCCGAACTGGCGAACATTTTCAACTTCTCGCCCAAGGTGAAGCCGGAGAACTGTGTGCTGGTGGGGGTGCGCGACATTGACGCGGTGGAAAGGCACAATGTTCATCGGGCGGGGATTGAAGTTTTTACCATGCGCGATATCGACGAGCGCGGCATGCGCACAGTGATTGAAGAAGCTTTGCGCATGGCCGGGCGCGGCACCGCCGGCTATCACGTTTCGCTCGACATGGATTGGATCGATCCGGAAGACGCGCCTGGCGTGGGAACTCCGGTGCGCGGCGGCGCCACCTACCGCGAGGCGCACCTGGCCATGGAGATCATTGCCGA
>JBKQLO010000024.1:0-4742 GCA_052147055.1 Terriglobales bacterium | reverse complement strand
TCGCCTCCGCGGATGATGATGTCTTTGATCCTGCCCGTCAAATGCAAATAGCAGTCTTCGTCAAGCAATCCTTCGTCGCCGGTGCGAAACCATCCATTCACAAAAGCGCGAGCGTTGGCCTCGGGATTATTTGCATATCCACGAAACACGTTGGCTCCCTGGATGGCGACTTCGCCGCGCTGGTTCGTGCCGAGATGATTGCCCTCCTTGTCCATGATGCTGATGCGAAGCCCGATGCCCACGCCCACAGAACCTGGCTTCCGATGGCGCGGGGGTAAGGGATTCGAGGTCATCTGGTGGGCAGCTTCCGTCATTCCGTAGGCTTCGACGAAAGGCACGCCAAAAACGTCTTCCATCTTGTGAATGAGTTCTGGCGACAAGGGCGCGCTGCAGGACCGGATGAAGCGCAGAGAGACAGCTTCTTCGGCCTTGTGGCGGGTACGGGCGAGTACAAGCTGATGCATCGTGGGCACTCCCGAGTACCAGGTCACGCGATGTTCTCGAACCGTCCGCCAGAAAGAAAGCGCGTTGAATTTGAGGGGAACAACCACGCTGCCTCCGGAAAGTAAGGTGGCCATGGTTGACCCAATCAAACCATGAATGTGGAACAGCGGCATGACACACAGCGAAACATCTGCCTCGGAAAGTGCGTATGTGTTCGCGATATTGGCCGAGGATACGGCCAGGTTAAAATGCCGCAACGGAACACGCTTCGGCCGCCCCGTGCTTCCGCTGGTGTGCAGGATCAGGGCAATGTCGTCTGCCGTCGGCTCGGTTGCGGAAACACCGGTGGAAGCACCCACCAGATGAACATTGCCATCCTCGCTCATTTCCACCGAGAAGACCGGAATCTTGCGGTCCGCGGCGGCGCTGCGTACGAATTCCGCGCCTACCGCGGGGCAAAGCAAAACACGGGCATTGGTGTCACCAAGGAAAAAATGAAACTCCTCATAGGGATAAGCCGGGTTCAAAGGGGCTGCGGTGCCGGCGATGGAGGCAGCGAGAAAGCTCACAATCGCAGGCAATCCGTTGGGCAACGCAATCGCGACAGCATCGCCACGGCGAATGCCCGCGCAGGCCAAAGCGTTCGCCATCGCCAGGACCTGCTGCCGGAGCGAATCGTAGGTGACACGGATTCCAAGCTCGGGAACGATAATTGCCGTGTGGCTGTCAGCGAAATGCAAAACGTCAAGAAGGGTGTGGACGGACTTCAGTGTCATTCGCTATTTCCTCTGCCCCCGGGTCCTTGGATGCTTGAGCAATCCTGTCTGCCGTTCGAGAAAACGTTCACGACAACGAAAAGACTATCGCCGCACTCTCCGGCCCTGTCGTCACGCACGCGGGAAAATCCCATGAATCAGATCGCGTAGCCCTCTGCGCTCAGCGTCCTTTTGAATTCTTTCAGAAAAAACTGCACGTTGTCTTCCGTGGCCAACGGGCCCATCACGCCAATGCGGAAGACTTTGCCGGCGAGCGGTCCAAAACCGCCGGCGATTTCAATGCCCGGTTCGTCCAAAAGGCGTTTTCGCACTTTCGCTTCATCAACCCCTTTTGGAACACCCACCGTGTTCAAGGTCGCAATTCGATGCGCCTCGGGAACATGCATGCGTAGACCCATCGCTTCTATGCCCTTGACAAAGGACTTATGGCAACGGCGATGCCGCTCCCAGCGGTTCTCGATTCCTTCCTCGGCAATGACCAGAAGTGCCTCGCGTAAGGCGTAGAACATGGAAATCGGCGCCGTGTGATGATAGCGATGCGATACTGCGGAGTAGTCGTAAATCAGCTTGAGGTCAAAATACCAACTGCGCACCGGAGAAGTGCGAGCGCGCAACCAGTCCATGGCCCGCGATGAAATAGCCATCGGAGACAGGCCCGGCGGGCAGCTCAGCCCTTTTTGCGTGCAACTGTAGGCGACATCGATACCGGTTTTGTCGAACTCCACCGGAACTCCGCCGAGCGAGGTAACGCAATCCGCGATCACCAGAGCGCCCGCATCATGAGCGGCGGCACAAATGGCCTGGCCGGATTGCAAGGCTCCGGTAGATGTCTCGGCTTGAACATAAGCCACAACCTTGGGCTTCTCGCGACGGATGAACTCTCTAGCTTCATCCTCCGTGAACGTCTCACCCCAAGGCTTTTCAAAGCGTACGACGTTGGCGTCGTGGCGCTTCGCCATCTCCGTGAGCCGATCGGAGAAATACCCGTTTGCGAACACCGCGAACTTGGCTCCGGGCTCCACGAAGTTAGCAACGGCAGCTTCCATGCCCGCGCTTCCAGTGCCGGAAATCACCAGCGTGGCGCCGCCGCTGGTTCCGAAGGCGGTTTTGAGCAATTGCTGGACGTCTCCCATCACCTGGATGAAGTAGGGGTCAAGGTGCCCGACAATCGGCTTCGACAGCGCCTCATAGACCCGCGGGTGAACCATGCTGGGTCCAGGCCCGAACAGATAGCGGCGAGGCGGTTCGAGGGCGGAGAAATGAAGTGCGGATTTTTCCTGTGCTTTGTCTTGTTCTATGGTAGTCATAGTCCTCGTTTCTCTTCAGAGATAGTTAGATATTACGGTACGGAGCGGACAATCTCCAGAACCCCACCCGAAATGTGATCCGCTCTCCCCGAGGCTAGGGCCGAATTCTCACCCCAATAAAGCGGAGTAAACGAGAGCAGCGAGCATTCGACTGGCATATCGTGTGGCATTAAGATCCTAACGCCAGTGCCGAGCCAGAGGAGCGAGGTGCTGACAAACAGCCGGTGTTAAGATGCTGAACGTCCGGACTCTCGGTCGCCGCAAATAGCGCTATGCACTCCCATGCCCAGGGATCGCCGGATAGTACCGCCAAAGCCGAGCCGATTTTATGTCGCACCACCTTATGACGCACAATGAGGTTCAAACTCTAGCGCGTGAACTGCTGTCCGCATATGAGACGGGTGAGATGGTCGCTATCCCTCCCTCGCGGCGCCCCGGTTTCGACCTCAACATGGCTTATGAGGTTGAAGCGACCCTCAAGCAGTTTCGCAAAGCTGCTGGACACAGAGCCGTCGGCCGCAAGGTTGGTTACGCCAATAAAGCCATGTGGCGTGTGCTCAAACTTGAAACTCTGGTTTGGGCCCACATGTACGACGACACAGTGCATTACAGTGACCGCAACTCTGCCACGCTAACGCTCCCACATCGCCGTTCGCTCAAGATCGAGCCCGAGATCGTTTTCGGTTTGAAACAACCGATTCCTACTGAGGGTGCTGAGGGCGTCGATGCCGCCACCGCTGCGCTCGCATCCACGGATTGGCTGGCGGTGGGATTCGAAATCATTGATTGCCCCTTCCCGGAATGGCAGTTTCAGCCCAGTGATTTCGTCGCATCCTTTGGACTCCATGCTGCACTCGTGGTCGGAGAGCGGGTCGAGGTGCGATCTGACGTGAGGCCCGACCGCATCGCCACACTGGTGGACGAGCTGTCGCGATTTAAGGTGCGCGTGTCTAAAAAGGGAGAGTTTGTGGAAGAAGGATCCGGCAGGAACTCTCTGAGGAGCCCCGCCTTGTGCCTGGCGGAACTCAGCGCAGCCATCGCGCGGCGGTTCCCAGACGAGCCATTGAGCGCTGGAGAAATCGTCAGTTCCGGCACTCTTACCGCCGGGCATCCGACCGACAGCGGCGATCTCTGGACAGTTGAGGTCGAGGGGCTGTCGTTGCCGCCGCTGACACTGCGCCTGACTTGATCTATTTCGCGAGATGATCGTCCTCCGTCTTCGCTCATAACACGAGCATTTCGGGTAATATTGCTTATCGCCCGATACAGCATTTTGGACGCCGGGTTTGTTCAATTTGGCTTTGAGAACTTCTCAGCCGTGCTTCATGTGAACCGAAGCACGCAACCACATCCGAACGCCAATATCCCTGATGGAGCGAAGAACACCATCATCCCTGGAGGCGGAAAATGTTAGTCGGCACTGAAAGCCAGGAAACGACAATCACGACGACCACGTTCGACCAGCAGGTTGAGGCCGCGAGGCAATGGTTCACCAGCCCCCGGTTCGACGGGATCGTCCGTCTCTACTCCCCGCGCCAGGTGGCCGAACAGCAGGGCACGATTTCCGGCGACTACTCAGTAGCGCGACAAGCAGCAGAAGAGTTCTACCCAAGGTTGCGCGAGCTCTTCGCACAGCGCAAGCAGATCACTACCTTCGGTCCCTATTCACCAGGCCAGGCGGTGATGATGAAGCGTATGGGAATGGAAGGCATTTACCTGGGCGGCTGGGCCGTGTCCGCCAGGGGATCCCTGGCCGAGGATCCGGGTCCGGACCTGGCGAGCTATCCGCTAAGCCAGGTGCCAGACGAGGCCGCCGGACTGGTGCGCGCGCTACTCACCGCCGACAAGAACCAGCACTTCGCGCGCATGAGGATGTCCGAAGAACAGCGCAAGGCGACCCCCGTCATCGACTTTCGGCCCTTCATCATCGCCGACGCCGACACCGGTCACGGCGGCGACGCGCATGTGCGCAATCTGATCCGCCGCATGGTCGAGGCCGGGGTGCCCGGCTACCACATCGAAGACCAGAAGCCGGGAGCGAAGAAGTGCGGCCACCAGGGCGGTAAGGTGGTTGTGGCCGAGGACGAGCAGATCAAGCGCCTCAACGCTGCCCGCCTGCAGCTCGACATCATGCGGGTCCCGGGCATCATTGTGGCCCGAACCGATGCCGAGTCCGCGACCTTCATCGAGAGCCGGAGCGACGAGCGCGACCAGC
>JBKQLO010000023.1:0-27381 GCA_052147055.1 Terriglobales bacterium | reverse complement strand
TGGCTGTAGTCGACACCATTGTCGGGATCCTTATAGTTGGCGAGGCGAATGTTGTTGGTATCCGCGGCTCCGCCGGGAAGGTCAGCGGGATCGTCGGACAGCAATACGCGAATGGAAGCCTCGTTGTAGAGGCGGGCGGCGCCGAGCAGAGAGGTATTCAACTCTCCGGGCGGAGGCCTGCGCACAATTTCAAAAGGTTGCGGACTGGCGGAATTGTTGGCGGTGCCGCTGACGAAAGGAAGTGAGAGCTGTTTCGCGCCCGTGCCGCCGTTCAAACCTTGGTTGGCATCAATGATCCAGGAGTTGTAGACGGCGGTGCCGGTGGAAATCGTGGGCCAACCGCCGTTCTGGCCGACGGTCGTCCAGGTGGCGGGCGCAGCGCCGACGGTGATGCTACCCTCGGTGGCAGCCATGGCGCGGCAGGCGGGCTGGAGGGGGAGGTCACAACCTTGAGATGTAGTGGGAATATCGACGGTGCCGAGGTGAGCCGTGTTGGCATTGGTGTTGCCGTTGGGCAGTTCCCAACGGATCACGTTGCCATAGGAAGTGATCTTGTCGTGAAAGGTTAAGGTGTCGCCAGTGCCCGCGGCCAGGTACAAATCGCCGTTGGTGTGCACGCGACCGTTGAAGTCGAGGTTGACGCCGGCGAAGAAGGAAAGGTCGCTCTGCGAGTAGATACCGAACTGGAAGACCGGGATCAAGGCGACCTGGACGGTGCGGGTCATGTTGACTTCGTCGCCCAGAGGTCCCTGGGCGGTGGCCTGGAGAGTCACCGGAAGCAGTTCTGCCGAGAGACCCTGATAGGGGCCGGAAGCGATCTGGCCAAAGGAAGTCAGGGGGACGACGACGCCCGCGCCGTTGACGGTGGTGGCCGGAGTCAAGGTGTAAACGAGATAACTCAGGGCCAGGGTGTTGGTCGGCTGCAGCGCACTAAGACCTTCGATCTGGCTGACGGTTGGGGATTCGATATTCTGAAAGGTGCCGGCGAGATCGGAGGTCATCTTTTCGATGGCGCCTTCGGCGGCAGCGAAGGTGCTGTTGTTCTGCACGTCCTGGGTGCCAACCTTGGCTTCGGTGCTGACCATCATGAGCATGCCGATCGCAATACCGGACAACAACAACAAGAGCAGCAAGGTAGCGATCAGGGTGAATCCCTTCGACCTAAGTTTCGTGCTATCCATGTTGTAACTCTCCATATCGTTCTCCAACGTTGTGCTTAATCGCGAACTCGAAAGCAACTACACCCTGCGATCAGGGGCCAGCGGTAAAGCTGTAACGGTTCTGGTAACTCAGGTTGCGCGCGCTGATGGAGGTCTGCACGTCGTAACCTTGGAATCCATTGGTGGCAAACAAGGTGCTGCGCGAGCCGTCGAGCTGGCTGCGGATGGTCAAATGAGCAATGTTGATCTTGCGGATGAGATTGAGCGAGACCCCGATGGACTCACCGCCATCGGGCAACTGGTTCAACAAAGTGCCATCGGTGGCATAGGTGTCATAAGTGTATTGGGTGTTGATGACGTTTTCGGCAGCGGGGACGGCAGTGTGGCCGTTGACCTGGCGCATTAAGACCGGGGTTCCCGTAGTGACTCCGGTGGGGTCAGGATTCACCTGAAGGTAGTAAGTGATGACGAAGATGCGGTTGGCAACGGTGCCTACGGTACTGGCTCCGCCGCCGCCGGCGGTGAAGCCGGAAATCTGGGTAAGGTCATTGGCCGCGCCGGACTGATTCATTTTCAGAGGATCGTTGTTGGCAAAGGTGACGACCCAGGGCCCCGGGGCGTTACCGGCGACGTTGGTTACTTCAGCGATGGCGGGCCCTTTGGCAGTGTTTTGGAAGAACACCAGATCACCGGGCGTCAGGCCCACGGCGGCATTGTCTACGTTCTGGGGAAAGGCCAGACCGGGAGGCAAAATGCAACTTGCCGGTGGGGGATTCGCCGGAGCCGTGAGAGTCACGGCGTTGCCGGGTACGTTGAAAGTGACGGTATAGCAATTCAGGGCGAAGATTGTGTCGCTATAGGCGACGGTAATCAGATCGCTGACGGTGAGGCTACCCGGAGGCTTGATGCCCAAGGCAAACCCGGGAATGACTCCGGTAAGAGTGGGAATGCAGGGGCCAACAATGGAGGCACAAGGATACTTGACTCCGCCGTTGGGCGGGCAACCGGTGGCCAGGCCGGTTTGGTCACATCCATAAATCGGACTCACTCCACCCGAGGGCAGCGCAATGCCCTGCCCTCCGGCGACGCCGGCGCCAGCCAAGCTGATGTCTTTGAGCATCATGTTTTGCACGGCGCGAAGGTCCTGCTGCATTTCGGCGCGTTGAGAGACGACCCAGGTGGCGTCCACACCCTGGCTGAACAACTTGACGGCCCCAGCCACGATGAGCAGACCCAAGGACATGGCCACCATCAACTCGATAAAGGTGAAGCCGCCGGTGCGGGATTTGAATGGGTGTCTCATGACTCCTCGTTTAGCGGTATTGCGAAACATAAGTTGTGAGCACATAGTTCTGAGGGATCCTGAGTTGGGGATTGTTGTACTGAATGGTGATGGTGACGACATTCAGGGTGGCGATGGGGTTGCCGTTGGCATCGGTGGCCGGAACGATGAGGATCTGACGCTGATAGTTGGTCAAAGGCAACTGCACATCGTCGGCGGTTCCGAAGATTCCGTCGGGTCCGGGCATGTCCAGCACCTGAGGGCCAGCCGCGGCATCGTCGGCGGTGCCGATGATTCCGTCGGCCCCGGCGAGGTTGATGGGGTTGAAACCGGAGAGGAAGATGCCGCCGTTGCCGGTATTGGCGATCTGAGCCCAGGTGACGTTGGCGGTTTCGCGGGCGGTCAGAATTCCCTCCAGAGCCTCGTTGGCCAATCGTTTGGAGATGGCGTTCTGCTGCGAGGTTTGCGTGGAAGCCATGGCCAAGCCGAAGACTCCAAGCAGGCTGACCAGTCCGACCATCATGATCACCATGGAAATCATGACTTCAATGAGGGTGAATCCTTGTTGCCGCGGAGTGGTCTTCACATTTGCCTCCAGTACGCGGAGTTGGAGAAGTTATAGAGCCGCCATCCCCGCAGGCGTCCGGTGGCTCCCCACAGGGTGATGGCATGCGAACTGTAAAGGTCGTTGGTGCGGGCGATGTAGATCACACCGTTGTTGATACTGCCGTTGACATCCTCGGAGGTGCCATCGGGATAGAAGTAAACGATGTTCTTGGCTCCGCCCGCGACCCCTTGATCAAAATCGATGGCGGTGCCACCGGTGCCAAAATTGTCGGGGGTTTTGCCGGCTCCGGGAAGTCCGACCTGCACCTGAAACGCCACGTCAATGGGAATGGTGAAAGTGCTGATGACGGTACCGGTGGCGCCTTGAGTAATGGTGATCTGGTCCGGGGGGACGACGTTATGGGTGAAGGTCACGTAATAGACCTGGCGCTGCGCAATGGCGATGTCGCGAGCCTGCCGCATGGTCATGAGGGTGATGTTGTAGGCGTTGGTCACGCGGGCATACTTCAGCGAGGGCTGAAGGGTGATCATCGCCATGACGCTGACGATGAGACCGATGGCGATCACCGCCATCATCTCCAACAGCGAGAAGCCACGCATTCGGCGTTGCAACATGAGACCTTTCTTCCCCTTTGAACTTTGTGGGTTGAGCCGGACGCTACTGCGTAGAGGAGGGCGGGCTTTTAAACGGGCCCGCTGACTAACCCAGCGAATTCCATCGTAAGTAGTGGGCGAGGGAGCGCCAAGGTAGCGAAGGGACAACAAGTGTATTGGACTTAAGTAAGGTAATTTGACGGAGTAACTCTGGTCACTTTGGCATGGCGAAGAAAGCAAATCTGTTCAGAAATATGGCCTTTCAGTGGGGGGTGAAGGTGGTTGCGAGAGGATTTAGACGCGGTTGGGGGGCGAGGTGTGTTGCGGACGGTTGTGACCCAAGTAATGCATGGTCACATCAGTACGGCCCCTACCATGCTGAGCGGTCCGGCTCACGGTATGATCTAGGCTCGCGGTGAGGATGAAACAGCATGAATAGCAGCATGAGGTCGCCTGACGTTTGGGTCATGTTACGGCCGGCGGCGGCGTATCAATGGCTGGTGCGGCAGGGAGCTGGTGAAGGGACTTGGGGGGTGGCGCAAAGGCCGTTGTTCATGGTCTTGCTGCTGGGATGTTTGGTTTCGCTGGTGACGGCGGGCAGCGTGAGCGTACGTTTATTCGCGGCAGGAGCCATCAATGCGCTGTTTGTGCCGCTGCTTGAAATCGGAGTGCTGGCTGGGTTGTGGCGGAGCAGGCGAACGGCGTCGTTTTCTCGGACGGTTGATCTGTTCTTCATGGGGCACGGGCCGTGGGTGCTGTGGCTGTTGCTGTTTTGCGCGATCTGGGCGTTCGCGTCGCCAATTCAGGCCTTCGTTTTGACCGGACGCTGGATGTGGTTACTGCTTGGGGTGGTGTTGGTGTGGTCGGCTTACGTTGATTTCTGTTTCCTGCGGTACGTGCTGCGAGAAAGCGCACCGCGGGCGTGCGCGAAGCTTCTGGTATTGCGAGTGATCACGTGGGGCGTTGGGTTGGAGATCTTCGGCGGCGGTTCGCTGTGGCCGGAAATGGTGAGGAAGCTGGGGATATGAAAGTGGCACGCGGGATCTCGGGATGCCTGCTGGTAGCGGGGTTTGTCCTGGGTACGTATGGGGATCGTACGCAGAAGACGGCGTCGATCACGATGGGCGGATATCGCGTTCTGGCCGGCGACTTCCACATCCACAGCTTCCCGTTGAGCTGGTCAACGCTGTCTCCGTGGGACACGGTGATCGAGGCGCAGCGGCAAGGCCTGGATGTGATTGCCATGACCGGACACAACCATGTTTGGGTAGCCAAGGTGGGCCGATGGTTTTCGCGAAGGGTGGGAGGTCCGACAGTTCTTGTCGGCGAAGAAATTGTTGGACCGAAGTATCACATGCTGGCATTGGGCATCGAGCACACGGTGAGTTGGAGACAGAGTGCAGCCAGTGCGATCGCCGAAATACATAAACAGGGAGGGGTGGCGATTGCGGCGCATCCGTTGTCGAAGTATTGGCCGGCGTTTGATGAGGAAGCGATGCGTGGGTTGGATGGGGCGGAAGTGGTGCATCCGATCATTTACGTTCGTGCAAAAGCCCACCGCGAGTTGCCGGAGTTCTCTGCGCGGAAGCGGATGACGGCGATGGGAGACTCGGACTATCACGGGGTCGGGCCCATGGGATTGTGCCGAACCTACGTGTTTGCGGCGAATGACTCTGAAGGCGCCGTCATGGAGGCTTTGCGAGCTGGGCATACCGTGGTTTATGAGCGCGATGGAAAGGCTTATGGCGATCCGGAGCTGGTGCGTTTGGCGGCGCAGAATGGGTTGTTTGAGGAGACGCAGCCTGTGATGCCGGGAGCGTTGGTCAGGATTAGCGGTGGATGCGGGATCGCGGGGTTGATGGGGGTGTTTGTGTTTGGGTTGGGGAGGGTGAGGGCCGACGATTCGACGGAATAGTGAGTTTTACGGCAGCGTGGAGGCTCGGCGGAAATAGTCGAGCGACATGCGTAGCCCGGTTTCGAGATCAATCTTAGGTTCCCAGCCCAGCAGGGTTCTTGCCCTGGTGATATCGGGACAGCGCTGTTTGGGATCGTCCTGCGGGAGCGGTTCGTAGCGAATGGCGCTTTTGGAGCCGGCCACGGCGAGCACGCGCTTGGCGCATTCGAGAATGGTGAATTCGGTTGGATTGCCGATATTGACGGGCGAATGCTCGTTCGACTTCGATAGCCGGATGAAGCCGTCCACTTCGTCGCTGACGTAGCAGAAGCTGCGGGTTTGGCTGCCGTCGCCGTACACCGTAAGGTCCTCGCCGCGCAAGGCCTGCTTCATAAAGTTGGGAACGACGCGGCCATCGTTGAGCTGCATGCGCGGGCCATAGGTGTTGAAGATGCGCACGATGCGCGCGTCCAGCTTGTGATAGCGGTGATAGGCCATGGTGAGAGCTTCGCTGAAGCGCTTGGCCTCGTCGTAAACCGAGCGCGGGCCGATGGGATTCACGTTCCCCCAGTAAGTTTCTTTCTGAGGATGTTCGAGCGGGTCGCCATAACATTCGGAGGTGGAGGAAATCAGATACTTAGCGCCGTACTTACGGGCATTTTCAAGAGCGTGCAGGGTGCCCAGCGAGCCGACTTTGAGAGTCTCGATGCCGTGCTGCATGTAATCGACGGGGCTGGCGGGGCAGGCGAAGTGGAAAACGTAATCAACTTTTCCGCAGTCGAAGGGCTGGTTGATGTCGAGTTGACGAAGCTCGAAGCGGGAGTCGTTGCGCAGGTGATCGAGGTTGGTGGCGCGTCCGGTGAGCAGATTGTCGACCACGATGACCGAGTAGCCTTCGGCCAGCAGCGCATCACAGAGATGGGATCCGAGAAAGCCGGCACCGCCGGTGACCAGGGCGCGTAGTTTGCTCATGCGTTCTTGCGTTTCCTCACGGCAGAAGTGGACTGGGGCGGAATCTCCGGCGAAACCGCCGGGCGGCCAACACTGTAATAGGTGAATCCGAGCGCAGCCATGGTCTCGGGATCATAAAGATTGCGGCCGTCAATCACAATGGGGTCGTTCAGCAGGCCGCGAAGGCGGTTCCAGTCGAGGGCGGCGAATTCGTCCCATTCGGTGAGGATGAGGAGCGCGTCGGCATGGCGAGCGGCGTCGTAGGGATTGTCGGCAAACTCAATCTGGGAGTTCAAGACTTCTTGCGCGCGGGCTTTGGCAGCGGGGTCGTAAGCGGAAATGCGGCAGCCCTCGGCCAGCAAAGTCTGGGTCAGAAGCAGGGCGGGGGATTCGCGGACGTCGTCGGTGCCACCCTTGAAAGCCAGGCCCAGCACGGCGAGACGCTTGCCGCGCAGGGTCCAGAGAGCGCTGCGAATCTTGCGCAGAAAACGGTGACGCTGCTCCTCGTTGATGAGCATGACTTCATCGAGCAGGCGGAATTCGTAGCCGCATTCGCGGGCGACGGCGCGGAAGGCTTTCAAATCTTTGGGGAAACAGGAACCGCCGTAGCCGATGCCGGGGTTTAAGAAGCGGGGGCCGATGCGGCTGTCGGTGCCAATGCCCTTGCAGACCTGCTGCACATTGGCTCCGACGGATTCGCAGACCGATGCCACGGCGTTGATGAAGGAAATCTTCATGGCGAGGAATGCGTTGGAGGCGTGCTTGATGAGTTCCGCGCTTTTGGTGCTGGTGATAATGAGTGGCGGCGGAATCTGGGCATGGTCAGGGCCGGGAATGGCGTCGGGACGCTGGTAGTAGCTGCCGCCGGTGAGGGGGGCGTAGATGTTGCGCAGAACTTCGGCGCAGCGGTCGCTATCGGCGCCGACCACGATGCGATCGGGATAGAGGAAGTCGGTGACGGCGGTGCCTTCGCGCAGGAATTCAGGATTGGAAGCGACGTCGAACGAATCGGGCGCGGCGGCGTTGCGCAGGATGATTTTGCGAATCCATTCGCTGGTATAAACCGGAACAGTGCTCTTTTCGACGACGACTTTATAGCGGTCGAGAGCGCCGGGAATGCTGCGGGCGACGGATTCCACGTAGGAAAGATCGGCGTGGCCTTCTTCGGTGGGCGGGGTGCCGACGGCGATAAAAATGGCGTCGCTGGCGGCGACGGCGGCGTGGAGATCGTCGGAGAAAGTGAGGCGGTGGCCGCGGTGGCGCTCCAGCAATTCGGGCAGAAACTTTTCGTGGATGGGAACCTGGCCGTTGCGCAATGCGGCCAGCTTCTGATGATCGTTATCAACGAGGATGACTTCGTGGCCGAGGTCGGCGAAGCACGCCCCCGCGACCAGCCCGACGTAGCCCGAGCCCACGACTGCGATGTGCATCATAATCTCCTCAAGCCAGGGACGAAGGGTCGCGACAGGCAAGTCCAGAAGGATACTTTAGCAGGTTTTTGGGCCCTCAGGGGCTAAAGCCCGCGCTGATTCCGCCCGCCTTACGCGGCCCTGAAGGGCCGCTCTTCCACGGCGGTGCACACGTTTGTGACTTTTTCCGCAGCCTGTAAAACTCGTGCCCTTCCCAAAATCATGAGGCAGGTTTACAGCGATTCCTGGGTGAAGCTTTTGCCTTTTTTCTCTGAACCGAGCGCGAGCACGGTGATCAGCAGGGCGATGTTGGCGATTTCGAAGCCGGCGAGTGCCCAGCTATATCCCACACGGTCGCGCAGGGCGTATTCCATGGTATTAGTGGCGGCGGCGAACAGGATGCCGAGTTGGTAGGCGAAGCCGGGCATCAGTCCGCGGACGGTGTCGGGAGAAAGCTCGTTGAGATGAGCGGGAATGACTCCCCAGGCACCTTGTACGCCGACTTGCATGAGGAACGCGCCAAGCACGAGGACGGCCAGCGACGCGCCGAACGCCCAGGCGGGAATGACGGCCAGCGACAGCGCGAGTGCGAGCATCATGCTGCGGCGGCGGCCTAAAGCTTCTGAGAAATGGCCAAACAGAATCGCGCCCAGCACGGCACCCAGGTTGTAAAAGATGGCGATGTAGGAGACGACGGCGGGAGTGAGACCGTGGGCGGATTTCAGGAAGTCGGGATAAAGGTCCTGGGTGCCGTGGGAGAGGAACATCATCAGCGTCATTAAGAGGACGAGGTAGGAGAAGATTTTCCAGTGTCCGCCGGCGGTGCGAATGATGGCGCGGACAGTGGGGGCGGAGTGTTGCTTCCAGGCTTCGGATTCGCGCACCCGGAAGCGGATGTAGAAGGCAAGTAAGGCGGGGATGCCGCCGATCCAGAACATGGGGCGCCATCCCCAGGCGGGGAGCACGAAGCGCGCGGCCACGGCGGCGAGCAGATAGCCGACGGAGTAGCCGCTCTGAACGATTCCGGAGAGAATGCCGCGCCACTTTGGAGGAGCACTCTCCATGGCGAGGGAAGCGCCGACACCCCACTCGCCGCCCATGCCGATTCCGTAGATGGTGCGAAGAATGAGGAAGACGGTATAGCTGGGAGCGAAGCCGCAGAGCAACTCGATGATGGAGAAGAAGACGACGTTGGCCATCAGGGGCTTGCGGCGGCCATAACGGTCGGCGAGCAGGCCGAAGACGAGAGCGCCGACGGGTCGCATGGCGAGAGTGGCGGTGAAGGTCCAAATGATGGCGCCTTTGGTGACGTGGAATTGGTGGGCGAGAGTGTCGACTAAAAAGACGAGGACGAAGAAGTCGAAGGCGTCGAGGGTCCAGCCGAGAAAGCTGGCGGCGACGGCGTGCCATTGGTCGGAGCGGGTCATGGCAACGGAGTCATCAGAACATGATTGGTGGGAGGAAGGCAATGATGTCCTCAGAGGCTGTAGCCCGGGTGTTGCGGAGCGACTAACGGCACGTGCTTTTCACGAAACCAATGATGAGGAAAAAGGGCGAAAAGGCAGGTCCCTCCACTTCGCTTCGTTGCGGACGGGATGACAGAGCCTTCCGAGGTTGCAGAAGAGAGCTGGCCGTGAGTGAGCTGCACCTCTTTCGTCCCTCCGGGGCTCTGCTACAAGTTTGCCGGTTTCGACCCCGGGCTTGCGCCCTGGGCTTTATTCTTGCGCCGCTACGCGGCTTCGACCTTTTGCGGTTGACAAGGGGGACGATTCGCGGGAGACTCCGGTCAATTGGTTTGACGGGTGCTGGATTGCCATGCAGCCGATCAAGCCAGGTTAGGGTTCTACCACGTAGTATTGCGCCATGGCCCACAGTCCCAGTTCCCGGCCTGATTCGTCCGATGCCAACGAAATGCGGAGTGTGTCCAGCGCTGAGCTGGAGTTGGGGGCGTGGCTGACGGAATGGCAAAATGCGCTGTCAGCTCACGGCGCGGGCCCACTCTCGGCTGATCTGGCGCTTGACCTGGTGCTCAACAAGATTGTGGAGTTGGCACAAGAATCCACTCACGCCACCGCGGCAGCGATCGCGCTGACGCGTGACGGGGAGATCATCTGCCGGGCCGCGGCGGGCGAGAGTGCTCCTGATCTGGGGACGCGGTTGAGCAGCCATACCGGTTTGTCGGCGGCGTGTGTGCAGACGGGAAATTGGCAGTACTGTGAAGATAGTGAGAGCGATCCGCGGGTGGACGCGGAACTGTGCCGCAGGCTCGGGGTGCGGTCGATGCTGGTGGTTCCGGTGGTGAAGGAAGGAAAACTGCTGGGAGTGCTGGAAGTGTTTTCGGCGCAGCCGCAGGGGTTCGGCGACCAGGAACTTCAGACTTTGCGGATGCTCTCGCGGGGCATCGTCGAGAACGTGGAGCTGGCGGCGAAGCTGCCTGCGAATGCCGCGGGGGCGCAGGCCAGAGAAGAAGGCGTGCCGGGCGAAGAGAATGTGGTGGCCGCAGCCGGGCGGGAGGCGCTCACCGAGGCCCGAAGTCCAGAAGTACAGACGGCGGATTTCTGGACGGGTGTGCTGATGATAGCGGTCGTGGCGCTGGCCTTGACGCTGGGCTGGATGGTCGGGCGCGCGGGATGGCACAGGGACTCGGCGCGGGGCAGCGGCGCGGACGGGCAAGTCCAGCGCGCGCAGAATCAGGCTGCACAGAGCCAGGCTCCGGGGGCGTCGCCAGGGTCGCCGTCTGGGGCTGCGTCCGGCGGCGAACTGGTGGTGTACCAGAACGGCAAGCTGGTGTTCCCTCAGCCGCCGCAGCCGGCAAAGCCGCGTGAGGAGAGTGCGGCAAGTGGAACGGGAGTGCAACCGGCAGCCGGCAAAGGGGAGATGGCGGTGGCACGTCCAGTGCGGATTCCGGCCGAAGTGGCGGCGGAGTTGGTGGCGCAGCGGGTCGAGCCGGAGTATCCCCAGGCAGCGAGAGAACGGCGGGTTCAGGGCGCAGTGGATCTGGACGCGCTGGTAGGCAAAGACGGTGTGGTGGAGAAATTTACCGCGATTCGCGGCGACCCGGACCTGGCAGCGGCGGCATCAGTGGCGGTTCGGCAGTGGCGCTTCAAGCCTTATCTTCGCGATGGGCAAGCGGAGGCGTTTCAAACCCGCATCACGGTGGTGTTCCGGCTGCCGTAAGTCAACCCCTTTAACCGCCGAGGACGCCGAGCTCGCGGAGAAAAAGTCTTTAAACGGCAACCGGATCCCTCATGGGCTGAGGCCCACATTCTTAGCGATCCGGAGCGGCACGGCTTGAATCCGTGGCTTCCCAAAACCATTTATGTGGATCAGTGGTGATTAGCTGGGGAACTGTTGGTTTTTGGAGAGCAGACGTGAATCGGTCATGGGCGGGCGTTTGATGGATTCCAGCTTGGCACGGGTAGCCTTGCCTTGTTTGAGGGCGTAGAGGGTGAGTCCCACGCGGGTAGTGACTCCGAGCTTTTCAAAGACCCGGAACAGATAGTTCTTGATGGTGTGTTCGCTCAGGGCCAGGCGTTCGGAAATCTCGCGGTTGCCGTAGCCTTCCGCGACCAGAACGGTGATCTGCTCCTCCCGTTTGCTCAGCGGGCGAGCGCCGGGCAGGCGGGAGACGATGGGACCGTGCTCGATCAGGGCCTCGAGGACAAAGTGAAGTCCTACAGAACTGGCCCACACCTGGCCTTGGTGGACGCAGCGAATGCACTTGCATAGAGCTTCAAAGGACTCGGAACGGGAGAACACACCGCGGGCGCCGGAACGAAAAGCCTCAACCACGAGGTTGCGATCCAGGCTATCCAGCAGGACCACGACGCCGACGCTGGGATGAGAGTTGCGGAGCTGAGTCACGAAGCTGATGCTCTCCGTCGGATCGGTGGAGAAAGCGCTGCCCAGCAGCACCACTTCGAAGCGGTCTTTTTCCAACAACTGAAGGACCTTTTTGGGGGTGGCGGCGGCCACGGCGGTATAGAGCGCGCTACGCTCCAGGGCATCGGCGAGCAGATAACAGCTCATGGAGACACTGTCGGCTACGAGCACTCTGATCCTAGGGTCGGAATTGGGAGCGGATAGCAAGGTCTTAGTCGTCGGCGGGCCCGGGAGTAGGGTCACAAGCTATAAGAATTCTACGGCGGAAAGCAGCGGCTGACAAGGAGTCCTGCGACTCCGAGCGTTCCGGTGTTCCCAAAGTCATGTTGGCGGGGGCGAATAAATTCCGTAGAATCAATTAGCCACAAGTTTTGGGGTTCGACCCAGCCCGCCGGGCGCCTTAGACACTAGACTCTATGACTTTCATCTACTTGCGAAGACCTGGGCTATCGCCTATGAGTTTAGTTTTAGGCGGTAAGCAGCGGGTGAGGCGGATGGGGACCACGGCGATCAAGGAGCGGGCATGTATTTGAACTTTTACGGATTACGCGAACAACCATTCGGCGTGACTCCGGATCCCCGCTACCTTTACCTGAGCGCCGCGCATCGAGAGGCGTTTGCCTCGCTGTATTACGGCATTGAAGCCAATCGCGGATTTCTGGGCCTGATCGCCAAGCCGGGGATGGGCAAGACCACCATCCTGTTTCACTTGCTGGAGAAATTTCGCACCACGGCGCGGACTGCTTTTCTGTTTCAGACGCAGTGCAATTCGCGGGAGTTCATGCGATACCTGCTGGCGGAGCTTGGCTACGAAGGCGACAGCCAGGACTTTGTGCGGCTGCATGAGGAATTCAACCGCCGGCTGTTGCAGGAAGCGCGGGCAGGGAACCGCCTGATCGTGGTGATTGACGAAGCGCAGAACCTGGATGCGTCGGTACTGGAAACGGTGCGTCTGCTGTCGGACTTCGAAACCCCGCGGGCGAAGCTGATGCACATTATTCTCTCAGGACAGCCAGAGTTGGCGGACAAGCTGGCGAGTCCCGGTCTGTCGCAGTTGCGGCAGCGGGTTTCGATTCTCCACGGGCTGGAGCCGCTGCCTTCGTGGGAAATCAAGGCCTATATCGAGCATCGCATGAAGATTGCCGGTTATGAGGGCGAGCCGGTGTTCACGCCGGACGCTTACGAAGCGATCGCCGACTTCACCGAAGGCATTCCCAGAAATGTGAACAACTTCTGCTTTAACGCGTTGTCACTGGGCTACGCCACGCAGAAGAAGCTGATCGATCTGGACACGGTTAAAGAGGTGATCTCAGACCTTGACATTACCAAGCTGACCACGGGTGGGGCAGCGTTGAGTGAGCCGGAACCGGAACCGTTCTTTGCCCCGAAATATGCGCCCCCGGCGCCGGCGCATCCGGTGTCGCGGCCGGCGGTCCGACAAAAGGAGCGGGGAGAGATCCTGAGTCCGGAGGAAGCTGCGGCTTACATGCAGGAAGTGGCGTTGAAATTGAAGAAGTGGCAGCGCTCACTGGAGCAATCGGTCAACGAGGTGCGGCCCAAGGCGCGGTTTCAGGTGGATGAGGAGAAGACGTAGCTGTAGTCTTCCAACAAGGATCACAGGCTAAGGAAAGAGTTGCGTTCAACCCGCAGCGCCTAAAGGCGCGATTAAGACCCACCGATTGCGGTATGCCTGAAGGCATACCCGGATACGAATCGGGCACGGCCAAGGCCGTGCCTATCCCAAAACCATTTTTGAGGCGGTTTCTAGTTGGTGGAGTTGCTTGACATGAGAGTTGGAGACAGGCGCGAGCCGGAGGCGATGGTGGCCGAGGCTGGCGGCAATGACTTTGGCTTGGTGACGCTGGGAGCAGGTGTTGGCGCCGTCGCGGCCGCGTTCCCCAGACTGTAGGCGTAGAGCACTACTTCGACCCGCTTGGAAACTCCCAGTTTGTCAAAAATACGGAACAGGTAATTCTTCACCGTGTGTTCGGTAAGGCCGAGGCGTTGAGCGATCTCGCGGTTGGACAAGCCTTCGGCGACGCAGCGCACGACTTCCTGTTCGCGGCGGGAGAGCAACTCAGTGCCGCGGGCATCAATCACGCGCAGCGGCAAAGCTTCACCCAAGGCTTCCAGCAAGAAGCGCAGTTCTGTGGTGTTGGCCCAGATCTGGCCCTGGCTGACGCAGAAGATGCACTTGGCCAGAGACTTTAACGATTCGCTGCGGGCAAAGACTCCGTGCGCGCCGGCCCGAAAAGCTTCGACCACCTGAGTGCGCTCACTGCTATCCAGCAGCATCACGATGCGGGTTTCTGCATGGAGCGAATGGATTTCACGCGCCACTTCAAATCCGCGGCGAGGGTTCCCGTCAATTTCAGCGCTGATTACGATGACAGCGGGCTTTTCGTTTGCCACAGCCGCCATCACTGTGCTCGCGTCGGGCGGAGCATCCAGCACCTGAAAACGTTTGTCCCGCTCCAAGGCCGTAGCCAGGAGCTGGCTGTTCATTCTGGTGCTGTCGGCGGCCAATACCCGGATAACATCGGATGTTTCTGGTAAAGCAATTGCGTGTGCCACTAGGTTTTCTCCCCACTAAGAAACGGTTTTTTAGCCAAGGAAAGGCTGCTGAACAGCGAGACGGGCCAGAACTGCACGGGAGGAGAATGCCCACCCCTACAGCCGCTACTGCTAGCGACTATCGTGCGAGGACTTTATTCTCACACGGTATGGTTGTAAATAGCACTTTCGTGCTACAGGGGCAATGTTATATCTGTGGAAAAAGGTTTACTGATAAGCGACAGGAAGGCAGCAAATCATTGGAAATAGGAGTGTTGGGGGAGATTTGAACCGGCCCGAAAAGGCTTACTGGGCAAGGCTTTTGTGGCGGTGAAAGGGGAGTATTGTCTCAAAAATTGTTGGGTTTGTAATGTTTAGCGTGAGTCCAGGGCGAAACTCTCCTGGGCCAAGCGGGCGATTTCGCGCCCGATGGGCAGGGAGGCGGTGGCGGCTGGGGAGGGGACGTTCCAGACGTGAACAATGTTGTTCGAACAGACAAACTGGAAATCATCCACCAGCGAACCGTCAGGGCGAACCGCTTGCGCGCGGACTCCCGATCCGTCAGCGACCAAGTCGGAATCCTGAATCTCGGGTACGAGAGTTTGCAGAGAATGGACGAAGGCGGACTTGCTCAATGAGCGATAAATCTCTGCGGCTCCGCTGTGCCAGTGTTTTGCCGCCATCCGCCAGAATCCCGGGTAGGAAAAGGTGGCGGCGGCGTCGCGCAAGCTGAAATCAGTTCTTCGGTAGCCTTCACGTTTGAAGGCCAGTACGGCGTTGGGGCCAGCGTCGACACCACCGGCGACGCGGCGGGTGAAATGCACGCCGAGAAAAGGGAATTGGGGATCGGGCACCGGGTAGATGAGTCCGCGGACCAAGTGTTCCTGGGCGGGAACCAGGTCGTAGTATTCGCCGCGAAAGGGAACAATCTGGACGGTGGGTTTCTGGTTTGCCATGCGGCTGACATGATCGCTGTGCAGGCCGGCACAGTTGATCAAATAGCGGGTGCGGAATTCACCCCGGGTGGTTTCAAGGACACACTCTTCCCCGCGGTGGGCGATGGCTGTGACTTCGGTTGCGGTACGTATTTCGCCTGCTTGAGCGGTGATGAGTTCTGCGTATTTTTCGCAGACGCTGCGGTAGTCGGTGATGCCGGTGCCGGGGACGAGCAGCCAGGCGATGCCGCCGCAGTGGGACTCGAGTTCGAGCAGTTCTTCACGCTGCAACATTCTCAGGCCTGGGATCCCATTGGCTTGGCCGCGCTGCATGAGAGATTGCAAGCGTGGGACTTCGGAGTCGGTGGTAGCGACGATAACTTTGCCGGTGATTCTGTGGGGAAGGTTGTGCTGGCGGCAGAAAGCCACCATGGCGGCCGCGCCCTCCACGCACAGCTTGGCTTTCAACGTGCCCGTTTTGTAATAAATGCCAGAGTGAATGACACCGCTGTTGTGGCCGCTTTGGTGGCTGGCCACGCGAGCTTCCTTTTCAAGAAGCAACAGCCGAATCTTGGGCAGGGTGCGGGTGAGATGCATCGCGGTGGAGAGACCGACGATGCCGCCGCCGACGATAACGATGTCGAAGCGCGGATCGGGCATTCGGATCATCGTCGTCGATTTGGTGGGGGATGTCGAGGGGAAAAGTTGTTGATTGGGAGGTGAAAAAGGCGCGCCTAGTTTCACGAAAACCAGGGAAAGCAGTGAACCACGAAGGACACGAAGTTTCACGAAGGGTTAGTTCGAAGTGTACTTTCGTGTCCTTTGTGGTTAGTTCCGGATTTGAAACTGGCTAGTTCACGGTGAGGGTGACGAACACGGTTTGTGTCGGGGAACCGGGAGCGGCGTTCATGGCGGCGGTGACTCCAACCAGGTAGGTGTTGGGAGTTGTGCCCAGTGCTGGATCTGCGATGGACGAACCTTGCAGGCCGCCTCCGCAAGAAAGCGCAAAGCAGAGCAGGATGAACATTACTGCCAAGGCCAAGAAGGACCCAACGCGACGCTGGTGCGGCCATCCGACGGTAAGGGTGAACATTAGACCAGGGAACGAAAGCCAGAATGCGTAGAGCGGAAGCATTCGCGAGAGGACCGGTTGTACGCGGCTGCTGACAACGGGCGCGGTGGTTTGAATCAGCAAGCTAACGGCGGCGCTGGATACTCCTGCGGGCACTTCCGCCGGCGTAAACGTGCAGGTACTGAAGGCGGGGCAACCGGCCACCGTCAGAGTTACGGCGTCCGGCAGCTTGCCCTTTACAGCCGCGACCACAAAGTCAAAAGTGGCCGGCTGACCCGCGGCGACTGACTCTGCACCGGAATTGTTGGTAAAGGTGAAGATGGAGTTGGGGCCGGAACCGGAGCTGGAAGTGAAGATAACCAGTTGCTTGCTCTGGATGGCGGAAGGATCGGTGCCCTGGCCGACGATGTCAAAGTTGTAGGTCTGTGTGGTATTGCTGCTTACTGTGACCGTAAACGGCGCTCCGGTGATGGTCGGAACGAGAAGCTTGGGAGAAGCGGCGCACGACGGTGGCGATCCCGAGCCACAGCTGAGTTGCACAAGATAGCCGTAGCAGGCAGTGGCGAATAGGGCGCCATTGAACATTGCCGGGACGCCGACGTCCGACGTGAGTGGTGAATTGTTGATGGCCAGGGTGAAACTGGGATTCACCAGGCTGGTCGAGACGAAGGTCACCGGGGCTGAGTGCGACGTGGCAAGTGGGTCGGTCCCTTTGGCCAGGATGCTGAAATTGTATTGGCCGCACTGGGGGCTGCTCACGGTGACGGTGAATGGCGCGCCGCCGGCGGTGGGGGTCACGATGGCGGGCGCGGCGGTGCAGGTGGGAGGCGCCTCCGGTCCACAGCTCAGATTCACCGGGCTGCTGTAGCCATTCAAAGAAGTCAGGGTGCCGTTGTACATTGCGGTCGTGGTTTCGAGCGCGGTGAGCGAGGGATTGCTGATGGCCAGGGAGTAGTCTTGCGTCACCGTCAACGATAGATTTTGTGTTCTAGTCGGGCCGTTGGTTACGGAGCCGCTGATGGTGATGGGGAACGTGCCGGGAGTGGTGTTCGCGGCGGTGGTGATGTTGAGGACGACGTTTACCGGGTTTGTCGAAGTGGGATTCACCGCGTTCGCAGGCTGAAAGATGCATGTGGCGCCCGCTGGCAGACCTGAGCAGGAGAGATTCACGGTTTGGTTGAATGGGCCGGAGGCGCTGACCTGGAACTTGATGGGAGGAGAGGTGTTGTCCGGCGGCATAGTGAGCTGGTTGGGGGAAGGCGCGGTCAAAGCGAAATCAACCACGTTCAGGGTGAAGGGAGCGGACTCGGTGAGTTGATTGGGATCGGTGCCCACTCCTTTAATAGTGAATGCGCTGGTGCCGACGGGCCCGCTGGCAGTGATAGCGAACGAAGGTGATGCGGGCGTCACGCTGGCGGGTTGGACCGAGCAAGTCGCATGCGCCGGCGGCTGACAGCTCAGGTTGACGGGGTCGGTGTATCCATAGAAGAGGACAGTGCCAGGGAATTGCGCCGGCAACTGGTTGGGGAAGACGGTCTGGGGAGTGTTGGCCACCGTGGGCACGAAAGTCGGAGTGACGGGAAACTGCCAAAGGCCACGACCGTAGGTAGAAGCCGCCAACAACTTGCCGGACCCGTTGTTGTTTGACAAGGACAGAGCGGTCACGGCAACGTTGGGCAGAAATCCCGGATTGCCGCTGTTGGGCGCGGGGCCGACTTCGGTCCAACTGGCGCTGGCGGTGCGGCTGGAAAAAACTCCGACGTCGGTTCCAACGTAGACCATTCCAGGCGAGGAATTGGTTGCGGGATCAACCAGGACAGTGTTGGCCGGCGCATCGGGAAGGTTGGCGGTGAAATCCGTCCAAGAAATGCCGCCGTTGGTGGTCTGCCACACGTGGGAAACGTGAAACCCCATGATGGTCATGTAAGCAGTGAGGCCGGTGCCGTCGGAAGTGTCGATGGCGATGCCGGAGATGGGGAACGCGCCGGGGTTGATGGAGCCAGTTTGATCGGCCCAGGTGTTAGTGCCGCCGGCCACGTTGGCGCTGACCCAGACATGCCCACCAGAAGGAATGGTGGGAACCAGCGGGCCGAAGCCGTCGGTTCCGGCGTACATCACGTTGGAAAAACCGTTGCCGTCGAGCGGCCCCCCGGCGGCCGCGGCGCGGACAAGGTTGGTTTCGGCTCCGGTGCAGATGCCGGAGCCGCCGGTTTCAAAGTTGTTGCTGAGAAGAGTGAAACCGGCGCCGCTGCTTGATCCGCGCCACATACGGCAGGTGCCGACAATTAACTCACTGGGATTTTGCGGATCAAGGAGAAATGCCGGGTAGTAGGCGCCGGTGTCGCCGCCGACGGTTGCGCTGCTGACGACCTGATCGTTCTGAAAATCCTGAGTGAGGCAGTTGATGCCGAGATCACAGGCGAAGATGTTGGTCCCGGAAGTAAAGTCAGGAGGATTGGAGACGAACCACAGGGTCGGATCGGCAGGATTGATCTGAGTGTTGCCGCCGTCACCGGCGTTCACGTTGAGCCAAGGGCTGTTGGCGAGGGCAGATTGCGTGGCCGGAGATCCGTTGGCCCCGGCTCCGGCCAGGACGGTATTGGGGTCGGTAGGAGATTGCGAAAAGGAGACGAGTTGGGTCATGGAACCCAGGGTTTGGTTGAGGCTGTCGAACTGATTTTGGCCGCCGCAGGTGCCAGTAGCCAGGCCGGTATAGCCGTTGAGTGCGCGGTAGAGGCCGCCGTCGTTGGCGAAGTACATGATGTCGGTGTTGCTATTGGGCAGTTGGAATGCCAGCGCATGCTGTGCGGGATGAACCAGGGCAATGGAACTGCAACCGTAGGCGTGGGTGAGATTGAGAAAGGTGTTCTGGCCGGTGCCGCCGCAGGTGGGTGAAAAGCTGGTGATCTGGCACTTATAAAGGTTGACGGCGCCGGCGTACAGGTCGGTGGCTCCGCCGTCGGGGACAGCGGCGAGTTCCAGATTGTAAGCGCCGTCTTCGGCGCCGCAGCCCGTGACGTCGCCGCAGTTGGTGATGCCGGATTCGTTGAGCGCGGTCCAGGTATGGCCACCGTCGAGAGTAGTCCAAATCCCTTGGTCGTTATTGTTGGCATCGACGTACCAAACGTACATCTCGCTCCGCCCGGGAACTACGGCGAGTTCGCCGCGATAAATGGGACAGGCGGTCGAGTGGGGATTGGGCGGGCAGGCGGTGGTGCTAAGTCCGGCGCCGGGCTGGTTAGCGAGGCGCGTCCAGTTGAGGCCGTCGGGCGAGGAATAGAAACCGTGATAGCGAAGCGCGGCGAAGAACAATCCCGCGGTGGCGTTGTAGATGACAGCGGTGGCGGAGCCGGGATCGATGGTGATGTTGCCGTCGCTTATGGTGGCATAAGTCCAGGTCTGACCTCCATCGGCGGAGGTATAGAGTCCGAGATTTGCGGTTACGGGATCGGCGAGGCCTTCGATAATTCCCTCGGACGCGCCGGCGGTTGCAGCTACCGCGACGAGGGGATTCGCGGTGCTGAAGGCGATTTTGCTGAAGGCCATTCCGGCGAGGGAGCGAGTGCCGGTGGTGTCCGAGGAAATCAGAGTCCAGGTCGTGCCGGCATCAGGCGAGCGCAGGATGCCGAGACCGTAGTAGGAATCAGCGGAGCTGTTGGCTTCGCCAGTGCCAACCACGATCACGCCAGTGCCGCCGGGTTGGATGGCGATGGCGCCGACGGCTAGAGTCGCTTGATCGTCGATGAGCGGAGTCCAGACGACGTTGCCGGGAGACTGGGTGGCTGCGTTGGTGGATTTCCAAACGCCTCCGTAAGCGCCGCCGAGATAAACGGTGTTGGCTGTCGGGTCGGTGGGATCGATGGCGACGGCGGTAGCCCGTCCCGTGACCCAGTTGTAATTCTGCTGGCCGATGCCACTGGCGTCAGAGGCCAGGGGCGCGGGGCCGAGCGGGGTCCAAGCGGAAGAGTTTTGCGGGGCGGGATTGCTGGCATTCGCGGCGCGCGCGGCACGCAGAGCTAGTTTTTGCGCATGAGCGTGGCGAAGGAGTTCCGCGGCCGGCTGGCCGGGAAGCATGCGTCCGCGGAGGAACCATTGCTCGCGCTGGGAGCGGTGGGTTTCAGGATGAACTTCCGGCGTCTGGGTGAACGCGGGAAGCGCGAATGCTAGAAAAAGGGCGCAGTGCCGCGAGACTGATTTCCAGTGACGGCGACGCGTGCGGCGGCGTTCCACTAGGCGACCTTTTCAGGGAACAAGGGGCTCGGCTTCCCCTTGGGGAGAGCAATTTTCCCCAGCTTCACCAGGCGAGCGGCGATGGCGGGAACGGTGCGATTGTGTGCCTTCGCCATCTCATTAATATCCTTCCCTTGTCGCAACTCTTCGCAGACTTGCTGATCTTCGGCACGCGACCACGATCTGCCAGCGTTGCCTGGGCTGTTTTTCTCGCGTTCTTGCTGCGCGACCAGCGCAGCGAGAGCGCGGTTCAGGGCTTTGACGGATTGCGGCTGGCGACAGGCGTCGTTTGCGTCGAGAGGTTCGCGGTTAATCGGGTTCAGACCGTCGGCGAGAGCGCGGATGGTGGCGATGGCTTCTTGAAGTTCCATGGTTGTGTCTCTGCGCGCAGTATGGAGGAGGGGTGGGCGAAGAGTTTGTGATGAGTGAACATGGCGTGGGGAAGGTGACCCAGAATGGAACGTGAGGTGGAGCTAGGTTTGTCTATACTGGCTGCGCACAGGTTGAGGTGAGAACAATAGGGATGGACTGGCAGGCGTTTTGGCTGACAATCCGGCTGGCGGTGGTGGTGGCGGCGATTCTCACCGTCGTCGGGTTGCCGATTGCCTACTGGATGACGTACTCGCGCTGGCGCTGGAAATTCCTGGTGGAAGCAGTGGTCGCGCTTCCGATTGTGCTGCCTCCGACGGTGCTGGGATTTTATGTTTTAGTCGCGCTGGGATCGCGTAGTCCGTTAGGACGTT
Source organism: Terriglobales bacterium (assembly GCA_052147055.1). Classification (GTDB taxonomy): domain Bacteria; phylum Acidobacteriota; class Terriglobia; order Terriglobales; family Acidobacteriaceae; genus JABCZH01. The sequence continues at coordinate 6,109 of JBKQLO010000023.1, read as the reverse complement.
GGTGGCAGGCGCTGAGCGGGCATACGCTGGCATTTACTTTTACGGGATTGGTGATTGGATCCATTGTTTATAGCCTGCCGTTCGCGGTGCAGCCGTTTGCGGCGGCATTTTCGCAAGTGGATACGCGGTTGCTGGCGGCGTCGGCGACTTTGGGGGCTTCGAGGCTGCGGACGTTCTTGCGGGTGGTGCTGCCGTTGTCGGTGCCGGGGTTGGTGACGGGAATAGTTTTGAGTTTCGCACACACCATGGGCGAGTTTGGAGTGGTGCTGATGGTGGGCGGAAATATTCCGGGGGTGACGCGGACGGTTTCCATCGATATCTATGACCGCGTGCAGGCGCTCGACTATACGGCGGCGAATCAGACAGCGTTGGTGCTGCTGGGGATTTCGTTCGTGGCGATGTGTTTGGTGTACGGGGTGAATCGGCGGGTGTGGGTGTGGTGGAAATAACGGCTTTAACCACAAAGGACACTAAGGTTCACCAAGGAAATCCTACGTGGTGCGACGAGGGCGATCACCACAGAGGTCACAGAGGATCACTGAGGGAATCAACACCATTCACCACAGAGACACGGAGACACAGAGAAAATCTTTAAATGCTTGAGATCCGGGTTAATAAACGATTTGCCGATGCAGAGCGTGACTTTCTGCTGGAGGCGCAGTGTGTTTGCGCGCCGGGGATCACGATTCTGTTTGGCGCTTCGGGTGCGGGGAAAACGACACTGCTCGATTGTGTGGCTGGCCTGGCGACGCCGGATGGGGAGAGGATTGCGGTTGGAGGTCGCGTGTTCTTCGATGCTGAACGGGGAATCAATGTTCCGGTGCAGCGGCGAAGAATCGGTTACGTTTTTCAAGACTTGGCTCTGTTTCCGCATTTGAGCGCGGAGGAGAACATTGGCTACGGGCTGAATGGAGACACGAGGAAAGAACGCACAGATGAAATTCTGGAATCATTTCGCATTGCGCATCTGCGCGCAAGAAAGCCACGAGAGATTTCTGGGGGAGAGCGGCAGCGGGTGGCGCTGGCGCGGGCGCTGGTGAATGATCCGTGCGTGCTGCTGCTGGATGAGCCGCTGGCGGCGTTGGATGCGGCGACCAAGGGTAAGATGATCGACGACTTGCGGGCATGGAACCGGGTGCATGGAATCCCCATCATTTATGTGACGCATAGCCGGGAAGAAGTGTTTGCGCTGGGGGAGCGAGTGCTGGTGCTGGAAGACGGCAAGATCGTTGCGCAAGGGACGCCGCATGAAGTGATGACGGCGCCGCGGCAGGAGTCGGTGGCGCAGTTGGCGGGATTCGAGAATATTTTTGACGCGGCGGTGGTGGCGGTACTTGAATATCGAGGAACCATGAGGTGCAGAATCGCCGGCAGCAAAGTTGAATTGGAGACACCGCTGGTGAGGGTGGAGTCGTCGTCTTTACGGGTGGGAATTCGCGCGGGAGATATTCTGCTGGCGACGGTTGAACCGCAGGGGTTGAGCGCGCGCAATGTGCTGCCGGGACGGGTGTTGTCGCTCGAGCAGCGCGACATGATCGTGGTGGCGCGGGTGGATTGTGGGGTGGAGATGACGGTGCATCTCACGCTGGCGGCGCGGGATGTCTTGGAATTGCAGCCGGGGAAGGAGGTGTGGCTGGTGGTGAAGACGCACTCGTGTCATGTGATGGCGGGGACAGTATCTGGTGGCTGAGCTACTGCAGCTTGGCGTACTCCGCCTTGGCTTGCTTCAGGATGGGGAGGTCGGGGTCGGCGTCTTTCCAGAGGGTGAGGAAATCCTGATAGGCGGTCTTTGCCTTGGTCTTGTCTCCTGACAAGGCGCAGGCTCGGCCCAATTGCAGGTGTGCCAAAGCGCCGATGGGATCGGCGGCAACGAGGCCGCGGTAATCGAGAATTTTCTGAAATTCGGCGGCGGCTTCGGTGCCTTGGCGTGCGGCCAGATAGGCCTCGCCACGCACATACGCTGGATAGAAGGTTCCAAAAGAACCGAAAAAAGCAATGGCAGATACGGCCAGTTCATGGGGAATGGCGACTTGTAGCAGGTCGATAGCCTTTGCAGGCTCGCCATGGTTCAGTGCGAAAAGTGCGCGAAGGGTTGGCAGATAATTGAAGACGACTGAAGTATCCTCGGGGAAGCGCTTTTCGAGGTCATTCGCGAGTGCTTCCGGCCGGGACGAATCGCCGGCAAGCGCCAGTGTGAAGGCAGCGCCATATTCCACATCGCGGCCTTTGGAAAGTTCGAGGGCTGCCAGTGCGCCCCGCTTTGCCGCAGGTGCATTCCCGAAGAGGGCCTCCGACAAGGCTGCTCCGGTTTCATAGGTAGCTGCTGTTTCCCGCTGCCCTGCTTGCCCGGCCAAATCCACAGCGTGGCGTGACATCTCCCTGGCCGGCTGTAACTGGCCGGAACGAGCCAGGACCAGCGCCTGGGCGAGTGCCATCCAGTCTTCCGCTCCGGGCTTGCCTTTAGCACGAGCGACTGTCTGTCCCATTGCGGCCGTGTCGGCTTTCAAGAAAGCGATGTAGTAGCGCAGGAGCAACAGCTCCGGGATTTCCATCTTGCGCTCGGACGCCCGCTGAAGAGTGTTTTCGGCGTCCCCCAAGCGGTCCAGGTAAAAATAGCTGTAGCCAAGATTGAGGTACGCGGGGGTCAAATCCGGATCGATCGCGAGCGCTTTCTGGGCTTCTTCGATCGATTTCTCATACTGGCCGAGACCCTGGCTAGCGAACCCCGACAACAATCCGTGAGGCAAAACGTCGCGAGGATAGGTTTGCGCCCACAGCTCAAGCGTCTGGTGCGCCTTTTCCAGGTTTCCCGTCACCTGTCGATCGTACATCGCCGTGATGAAGAACCTTTCCCGGTCGCTGGCGCGATCCCGCAACTGATAGGCCTTACTCGTGCTCTCCATGGACAGTACAGACTCTCCAAAATCGCTGTACATGAGCCCCAGATGCGCATATGCCAAAGCGAATTTGGGGTCGATTTCGACGGCGCGCTTGAGAACGGGCACGGCCGTAACTGCACCAGTTGTGAATTCAACCTTTATGGCTGTGCTATAAGCTTTCAAGGCTTCGAGTGAGGGCGTCGTAGCCTCGGCGAGCGGGGTGTTGTGCTTTTCGACCGTGGCGAGTGATTCACCGACTCGAGTTCTGAATTTACTGGCAATTTGACTCAGGGCATTCAGTACATCTTCCTTTCGTGCCGCCTGCACCTGTTCCTCGGTGAGAACCTCTCCGCTGTCGCAGGTCTTGGCGCGCAGCCCTAACACGTACTGACTGCCAAGGCTGGCGATGGAGCCGTCGAGGACTGCGGCGCTTGCGGTTCGCTCGCAGATTTCCTGCGCGATCTCCGGAGTCAGTGGTGCATCCGCCGGCCGGCCCATTTGAAGGAGCGTCCGCCGGATGCGCTGGTCGGGCACCAGGCTGAGGAAGGGCGATTGTTCCAGCTGCACGGCCATGCCTTGGCGCAGAGTTCCGTCAAAGACGGGGTCGCCGGTGGTGTTGGTGAAGTCGGCGAGGACGATGGTGTCTTTGTCGGTGAGGCGCTTGCTTGGGGGATGCGAACGATAATAGAGGCCGCCGGTTGCGAGCAAGGCGAGCAGGACAACGGCCAGGACATACTTGCCGAGCTTGGCTCGGCCTGGACGGGCGAGGGCGCCCGTCCCCACGCGGTCCGTCCCTACACGGTCTGTGGTGACGGCGTCGGCTGACGGCGTGTGGGAGTCGGAATCGCGCTTCAGGCGCTGCAAGTCGGTGCGAATGTCGGAAGCGTTTTGGTATCGCAGGTCGCGGTCTTTCTCCAGACACTTGTGGATGATCCGTTCTAGTTCCTGGGCGACGTCGGGATTCAGCCGCACCGGAAGAACGGGTGCGCCCTTCAGGATGGCCTCAAACACTACTCCGGTGGTTTCGCCGCGAAAAGGCAAGACCCCGGTCGCCATCTCGTAGAGCATGGCTCCAAAGGAGAATAGGTCGGAGCGGGCGTCCAGTTCCTTTCCGCGCACTTGCTCCGGGGACATGTAAGCGATGGTGCCCAGCACAGTGCCTGGCGTGGTGAGAGACTCCTGCACCGTAGAGGCGTTCATGTCCAGGCTTTCGGGCTTGCGGGAGACTTTGGCCAGTCCGAAGTCGAGAACCTTGGCGTGGCCGCGCTTGGAGACGAAGATGTTCGCAGGCTTAATGTCGCGATGCACGATTCCGGCGGAGTGAGCGGCGTCGAGTGCGTCGGCGATTTCGATGGCGAGCGGTAGGAGGATTTCTGCTTCCAGGGGACGCCCCGCGATGCGGTTTTTCAGCGTCAAGCCATCCAGAAGCTCCATGGCGATGAAAGCCTGTCCGTCCTGCTCGCCGAGGTCATAGATGGTGCAAATGTTGGGGTGGTTCAGAGCGGATGCGGCTCGCGCTTCGCGTTGAAAGCGGGCAAGAGACTGAGGGTCTCGGGCTAGGTCTTCAGGCAGGAATTTAAGAGCCACGAAACGGTGGAGGCGGGTGTCCTCGGCTTTGTAGACGACGCCCATGCCGCCGGCGCCGAGCTCGTCAATCACGCGGTAGTGGGAAACTGTACTGCCGATCAATTTGCCTTTGGTTCCGGTTTGCGCTGGCTGGTTGGCGACCAGTTTGCCCATAACCTCGATTGCTGGCGACTCAATGAAATGCTCGGCTGTTTTCTCGTGAGCGAGCAGCGACTCCACCTCGCGCCGGAGGACTTCGTCGTTCCCACAAGAGCGTTTGAGGAATTCAGCGCGGCGGCTCTCGTCCACCTCCAAGGCACGGTGATACAACTCTTCGACTCGGCGCCACAGTTCAGGTTGCACGTTACTTCCCCTCGCTCAACTCCCGCAGGAGCCAAACCTTTGCCAGTCTCCAGTCTCGTCCGACGGTTTCGGCCGAGACATTCAGTACTTCGGCGGTTTCTTCGACGCTCAGTCCGCCAAAGAATCTCAGTTCTACCACCTGGCTTTTCCTTGCATCTACGGCGGTCAATGCTTTCAACGCATCATCCAGGGCTACGAGGTTGGTATCAGGGTCGTTGCACACCGGGGGCGCCTCGTCCAAGGACATAGGACGCACACCGCCGCCTCTTTTCCGGTAACCGCGGGAGCGAGCAAAATCGATGAGAATGCGCCGCATTAACTGCGCGGACACGGCAAAAAAATGCGCCCGATCCTGCCAATCGATTTGTTCGCAGTCAACCAGCCGTAAATAGACTTCGTTGACCAGTGCAGTGGTTTGCAGGGTGTGGCCGGGCCGCTCACCCGCCATGCAGCGTTGCGCTACTCGATGCAATTGCCGATACACCAAAGGAGTGAGCTTTTCCAGGGCCTGTTCGTCTCCAGCAGTCCAGGCCTTGAGCAGCTGGGTGACCTCGTGGGTCGAAGACACGGTCATGCAAGTCTCCGTAGTTTCAATACGTTATACCCTACACAGACAAAAGCCCAGTAGCACTGGCGGTTTTTTCTGCGAGGGGTAGTGCTAGTTTCATTCAACTTTGTTATTCACTCAGTTGCGGTTTTGATCCTCATTTCTCGCCTTATTAGATAGAGGTCAATAAAAAGGAGAAGGAGGCAACATGAAATCTACATTACTGAATTCCGTTTGGGCGGTGAGCTTGCTAGCTGGGCTGACGATGCCGGTTCGGGTTGTCGCACAGGAACAGTCGGCGACGCAGAGACAGAAGGCGGAGCAGGCTGGTTACGCTGTCATCGACCTGGGCACGCTGGGCGGGACGGCTAGCTACGCCTCCGGCATTAACGACGAAAGCTGGGTGGTTGGAGAAGCGAACTTGTCAGGCGACCAGAGCGGACACGCCGTCCTGTGGCGGAAAGGATCGGGAATGATCGACCTCGGCACTCTCGGCGGACCAAACAGCGCTGTGTATTGGCCGGTGAAGGACGACATTGGCTTGATCACGGGCGTCTCTGACACGTCCGATACCGATCCGCTGGGGGAGGATTTTTGCGCCTACGGCACGGGTCTGACATGCCGTGGGTTCCTGTGGCATGACGGCAAGATGATTGAGCTTCCCACGCTTGGAGGCAACAACGGCCAAGCCACCGCCGTCAACAACCGAGGCCAGGTGGTTGGTTACGCGGAGAACAGCGCCCAGCCCGACAAC
>JBKQLO010000022.1:0-8655 GCA_052147055.1 Terriglobales bacterium | reverse complement strand
CCCATGGGGCCGTTCCAAACGATGGTGCGGGCGGTGGAGATGGCTTCGGAGAACTCTTCGACGGACTTGGGGCCGATGTCGAGGCCCATCATGTTGGGTGGAATGGGCTTTGTGGCGTCGATGATGTGGACGACGGCGTTGAGATCGATGCGGTCGGCGACAACGTGATCGAGCGGTAGGAGAAGTCGCACGTTGCGCTTCTTGGCGTCTTGAATGATGCGGCGAGCGAGGTCGAGTTTGTCGTCTTCTACGCGGGACTTGCCTACGTCTGCGCCCTGAGCTTTGAGGAAAGTGTAGGCCATGGCGCCGCCAATAATAAGGACGTCGACTTTGGTGAGCAGGTTCTCGATGACGGCGATTTTGTCGCTGACTTTTGCGCCTCCCAGAATTGCGACGAAAGGCTTTTCGGGATGGTGCATGGTCTTGCCCAGGTATTCCAACTCTTTTTCCATGAGCAGGCCGGCGGCTGCCTTGTGCAGGAATTTGGTGATGCCGACGGTGGAAGCGTGGGCGCGGTGGGCGGTGCCGAAAGCGTCGTTGACATAAAACTCGGCCAGCGAACTTAACTGCTTGGAGAATTTCTCGTCGTTGGCTTCCTCTTCGGGGTGGAAGCGGAGGTTCTCCAGCAGCAGAGTCTGGCCTTTTTCCAGTTTGCCGGCGATCTCCTCGGCTTCGGGGCCGACGCATTCGGGGCAGAAACCCACGTTCTCGCCGCGAGCCAGTTCTTTGTCGAGCAACATGCGCAGCCGTTCGGCGACAGGCTTGAGACTCAGCAGGGGATTGGGCTTGCCTTTGGGGCGGCCGAGATGAGACGCGAGAATGAGGCGCGCGCCGTGGCGCAGAGCGTACTCGATGGTGGGGAGGGTTTCGCGGATGCGGGTGTCGTCCATGACGCGACCGTCTTCGAGCGGGACGTTGAAGTCGACGCGCATGAAGATGCGATGGTCGTTGAGGGAAAGATCGCGGATGGAGAGTTTGGGCATTAGTAGTGTCCCACAGAAATAAGGAAGGTCGCCTCGCGCTTATTGCAATCGCGCCTTCGCGCGATTGCGCGCGGTGGCTCCCCCAGATCCTTCGTTCGGCAAAGAGCGCCTCTCTCAGGATGACAATGAGTGTTGAGGGAAAGCTCGCGGATGGAAAGTTTGGGCATTTTGTTTTCGACAGCATTGCGAGGGCAAGATGTCCTCGCCGACAGCCGGCAGGTCGCCGGGCGCTACGACTTCATAAACCTTTCTTGCCGAGGTAGTTGATGAGGTCGCGGACGCGGCATGAATAGCCCCATTCGTTGTCGTACCAGGAAATTACTTTGAGGCAATTGCCGGCGACGACCAGGGTCATGGGAGCGTCGACGATGGAAGAGCGCGAGTCGCCGCGGAAGTCGGCGGAGACCAGTTCGTGCTCTTCGTATCCCAGATAGCCTTTGAGCGGGCCGTCTTGGCTGGCTTTCTTCAAGGCGGCGTTGACTTCTTCTTTGGTGGTTTTCTTCTCGACAAAGACGACCAGGTCGACGACGGAAACGTTGGGAGTGGGCACGCGCATAGCGAAGCCATCGAGTTTGCCGGCTAGATCGGGAATCACGAGCTTGAGCGCTTTGGCGGCTCCGGTGGAAGTCGGGATCATGTTGATGGCGGCGGCGCGGGCGCGGCGCAGGTCTTTGTGGGGGAAGTCGAGGATCACCTGATCGTTGGTATAGGAATGGATGGTGGTCATGGTGCCACAGGTGATTCTGAAATTGTCATGCACGACTTTGGCGATCGGAGCCAGACAGTTGGTGGTGCAGGAAGCGTTGGAAATGATGTGGTGTTTGGCGGGATCGTAAACCTGTTCGTTCACGCCCAGCACGAGGGTGACGTCTTCATTCTTGGCGGGGGCGGAGATGATGACTTTTTTTACGGGGCCGCGCAGGTGCTTTTTGGCGTCGTTGGCATCGGTGAAGCGTCCGGTGGATTCGAGGATCACTTGGGCGCCGACGGATTCCCAGGGCAATTGGGCGGGATCTTTTTCTTTGAATACTTTGAAAGTCTTGTTATCGACGGTGATGCTGTCGGCGCCGGCAGAAATATTGTTGTGCAGGTTGCCGAGGATGGAGTCGTACTTGAGCAAGTGGGCCAGGGTTTTGGGATCGGTGAGATCGTTGACGGCAACGAACTCGATATTGGGATCGGTAAGCGAGGCGCGCATAACGTTGCGGCCGATGCGTCCAAAACCATTGATGCCAACTTTGATTGCCATTTCGCCTCCAAAATGATGATGAAGTTACGACAGAAAAGAGTCTCGGGCTGGGGACAAGAAAATGGTAGCAGGGAATGGGAGGGGCGGCAAATGGGGAAGAGCCTTTCGCCGCGGATTAACGCGGATTAACGCCGATCAAGCAAGAGCAACCCCAAAAGCGGTCACGGGTTTACACGGATGCAAACTAGCCACAGAGGGCACAGAGAGCACCGGGGAGAGTCACAGTCCCAAGATGGGATCAGAAGGCGAAACCGGAGATTTCCAGATAGATATTTTTCTTGCTCCAGATGGGAAGGCGGGCAGCCCAGTATTTTCGATGAATGGTTTTGCGGGCGCGGGGCCAGTCTTGGGGAGGGAGGATACGGGCAGAGGCGGAAAACTCGGGTCCGGTCACTTTGCCGCGAAGGGTGCAGGGGGCGACGCGAACCTGAGGGTTGTTGCGGATGCGCTTGAACTTGCCGGAGTCGCTGCGAGTCATGACGTAGAGATTAGCGGTGTCTTCGCCGAACCAGACGGGGGTGGGGACGGCGGTGCCAGCTTTGCGGAAGGTGGTGAGCAGGAGGTATTTGTGCCCTTGGATTTGGGGAGGGATGGGCATGAGGGCATTGTAAAACAAACCCTTAACCACGGAGGTCACAGAGGACACAGAGGAAAACGATGCGCCACGGATTTACACGGATCAGCGCGGCTACACATGGCGGGGATGGTTCCTTGGTGACCACTAACGTTGCTCACGGGCCTCAAGGTGTGTTACACACCAGAGATGCGCAAATGGATGCGGGAGCGCTTGACGCGGCGCAAAAAAGGGCCGGAGAAAGCTACGGGGGAGCCAGCCCCAGCGCCGTTGCAGCCGGCATTTTACGACAACGAGGTGGTCAGTAAACCTGCCCGGACGGCCGAGCCTGCTGAAGACCACGGTGAGCCAGAGGCTGCGGAGCCGCAGCCCAGAGAACCCGGCAATGTAGCGGATCACCAACCGGCTCAAGCGCGCCCAGGAGATGCCAACGACCCGTCGCGTCGCCGGCGGCGACGAGGAAGAGGTGGGCGGGGACGTAGTGGCAGGGCAGGTCAGCCGGCGAGGGCAGCAGAAGTTGTGGCAGCTCCCGCCGAAGCGGGTCCGGTGGCCAGTGCCGGGGCGGTAGGAGTGGCGCCGGTGGCGGCTCCGCGAGCTCCCAAAGGCACAGTGGTTCTGGCGGTTGGTCTGCCGGGATCGGGGAAAAGCTCCTGGTTTAAACGAAACAAGATCACGCCACTTTCGAGCGATCTGTTGCGGGTGCTGTTGTTTGACGATCCCGCGGAGCAGCGATTTCAGGACCTGATCTTTTCCAATCTGCGGTCGATGCTGAAGGCGCGGCTGATTGCGCGGCGTCCGATGAATTATGTGGATGCCACCAACCTTACGCCGCACGAACGGCAGGGCTGGATCAAGCTGGCCAAGGATTATGGGTATGAGGTGCAGGCGGTGTTGTTTGATGTGCCGCTGGAGGTGTGCATGGAGCGTAACCGGCGCCGGGACCGGGTGGTCCCTGAAGAAGCCATGCGGCGCATGGCCGGGAAGTTGAAACCGCCGGGGTTTGAGGAAGGGTTCTCGAAGATTACGGTGGTGAGGGTGAAGCAGAAGTAGGATCATTCACCGCCGAGCACGCCGAGCACGCCGAGAACGCCGAGACCAGCACGGCTGGCACCCCCGCAGGAGTCATGACCCTTTTCATCGGCCTAATCGAACCTTGGCTAGGATGTTAAAGAATTCAAAGTAGCCACTATCCTCCACCCTGGTTTTCATCCCTTCAGATAGGGCAGGAGTTCTTTGAATGCGGGTGATCCGGAGGAACGGAGCAACTCGTAGAGAATCATCTCGGTTGAAGAGATGATGGCGCCGGCGGCGCGCATGCGCTCCAGACCAATCTTCCAATTCCATTCGGTGCGAGAGCTGACGGCGTCGGAGGCGACGTGGACGATATAGCCCTCGCGCAGGGCTCCCAGCGCGGTCTGCATCACGCAGATGTGACTTTCCATCCCGCACAGCAAAACGGTATTGCGATTCCCTGGCAGGCGTTTGAGCAGGGAGCAGAACGCATCGCTGCCGAAGCAGGAGAACATGTGCTTGTCGATGGGCTGAGTTTCGGGGAGCAGGGAAGCGATCTCGGGAGTGGTGTTGCCCAGGCCCTTGGCGTATTGCGTGGTCAGGAGCGCGGGAATTTTCAGAATGCCGGCCAGGCGGATGAGGAGCTTGGAGTTTTTCAGCAGTTGGTCTTTCTGAAAGATCGGGGGAAGAAGTTTTTCCTGGATGTCGACCACGAGGAGAGCGCAGCGCTCGGCTTCAAGAGGACGGCGGGCGATTACAGTGTAGTCGCTGCTAATAGTGGAAAGACTGCCGAGAGTGGTGGCCATGGAATCTCCTGAGTAAATCTTAAACCGCAAAGGGCGCGAAGAACAGCCACGAAGGACGTAAAGGGAAGCGTGCACGGGCGGTGGTTGACCCAGGTGGACGCAGCCCATAAAATTGAAACGGCGGATGAAGTTGCGCCGCCGGTGAGTTGCCCCCTCGTTCAACGGCTAGGACACCTGCCTCTGGAGCAGGTTATCGGGGTTCGAATCCCTGGGGGGCAGCCAAAACCAGTCCTACGCCTCCCGGTGTGGAGGCAACAATCGTGAAAAAGAGTTAGGATGAAGTATGCCTCGAGGCCGATCGACGTTTACCAAGCGGAAGAAAGAGCAAGCGCGGCAACAAAAGCAGCGCGACAAGGCCGAGCGCCGGGTCCAACGCAAACAAGAAAAGCCGGAAGGTGGCATGGTGGACAGCGTGGACGAAATGCGCGAGTTGCGTGAGCATGCGGAAGCCCAGGCGGCGCTGTTCCGCATAGGGGAAGACGAAGATTCCGACGAGTCCTCAACCGAGGACGACGACCAGCAGACAGAGGAGTAAGGGACGGGAGACGCGGGGTAGCTAAAGCCCACGCTGACTCCACACGCTTTACGCGGCCCTGAAGGGCCGCTCTTCCACGGCGGCGCCCACGGTTTGTGACTTTTTCCGCAGCCTGTAAAGCCGTGCCCTGATACGAATCCTCGGGTTCGTTCCGACCTTTGCTCACAGAACGCGCAAAGATGAGGCTGCGGTCAGTGGGACTGGGCCGAATCGGGCGCGGAGTGGGTATTGTTCATGTGCATGCGCGAGAGCCAGGAGTGGGGTCCCTGATAGATGAATTCCAGGCCGACATTTTCGGCGGCATAACCGATCAAGCTGTAGTTGCCCAGACGGAAGGCATCGCGGGCATCGTAGCGGTCGGGATACCAGGCGTAGACACCCGCCATGGTGCCGGCGTAAGGAGCGACCAGATCGGGGAAAGAAAAGACGTAATGGCCATCCTCACCGCGGCGTGCGGCGAAGGTAGAAATCAAGGCGTGGCTGAGCCGAGGAAAGAAGCCTTTGCACTCACAGCGGTAATACAAGGTATCTTCGTGGAAAGCGGCAGCGAGCGCATACCGCGTGGAGGTGCTGATGGCCAAGATGCCGAAGTTGGAGCCGAAGCGTTTGCCGTAACCCTCCGCGCCTTGTTGCCATTCGGGCGGGGCGTTGTCGGCCTGGTTAATGCCGGCAGCGATGGCCGCGCCGACGATGGGGTAGGGGCCGAAGGCATCGAAAAGGTAGTTGTGGAACTTGATGGTCGGTGTGGGCTTGGTGTAGGTGAGAGCCGGCTGCGGCGTGGCGGGTGGGACGGCTGCGCTGGAGGAGTTGGAACCTGTCGAGGACTGCGCCAGGGCCAAGGGCGACAAAACGGTCAGGCCCGCAATTGCCAAACACACCAACATAAGTCCGCGCATCTTCATGTTCAGTTCTCCTCTGCCGTCAGAAGCTGGTAAATCGCCCCCGTATCATACGCCAGGTTGGGGAAAAGTGGCCAGAAATCTCGGTTCATTAGCCTGACGAGAGCGACGCAAAAAGAAGGGGGCTGTCGTGAGGGCTGAATGTAGAGTTCACGCTGGCCCATGACAGCCCGTCTTCGCGTTGGGGCTTTCGATCTACAGATAGTAAATCGCGAAGTTGGGTAAGACTGGTCAATTGTGAACAGTTTTGCCGACGAGAATTGCGGCCGGGAGGCGCAAGGTGCGTATCTTTGGATGGTGTTCGGGATGGTGTTCGGAATCGTTTTCGCTGATGGCGTGGACGGCTATACAGTCACCCTCGGGAAAGGGATCGGAAACGATCTCAAAGCGCTCACCGTACATGTTTATGTGTTTGGAGGCGGCGAAGCCGAGGTTCTTGATGCGGGCACATTTCTCGGAGGGCGAACGTGCGGGTATAGAGTTCTCGGCTCCAACGGTTGTCTCTGGTACGGTTGGTGACATGGTGCTCCCTGGGTGTTGAGCGCAGCAGGTTTGACGCGTCCGTTATTGCCCGACGGCTTTTTCAACCCGGCCGACGAATTGTTGAACTTTGCCAGCTTGCTTTTCGGCTTCGCCTGAGATCTCCAAATTGGGGTCGGTGGTTGCCTCTCCGACGACCTGCTTGATTTTTCCCTTCACTTCGTGGAGCTTGCCTTCAGCCTGGTCTTTGGTGCTTGGTTTCATCATAGTCTTCTCCTTATCTTGGGGATAGTCTGCGGTTTCTTCAGACGGTGATCGGGCAAGGTACGTGGGCGCACTGGCAGGCAATCTCGACTTCATTGGATCCCGCTTCTTTACAGGCTTGACCGCAATATTTGTCACCCGGCTGGGTCATGCAACGGCATGGCAAGTGCGCACATTTGTTCTGCTCATTGGGCGTCGTCATGGTTCTCCTTTTCTGATTTCGGTCGTGATTTGCTGCCCGAACTCGTGAGTCGCCAGTATCGAGGTTCAGGAGGGGGAAAACTGGTCAGAATTGATCGTTATGGGCGGTATTGTCGAGTTGCGCTCGAGGGGGCAGCCGAGGACGGCTGTCCGGGCATTTGCTCTCCCGCCGCTTAGAGTTTGGTCAGGAAGTCGACGATTTCGGGCTGACTCCAGTCGACGGCGCCGATGAATTTGCGGCGCACGATGCCCTTGCGGTCGATGATGTAGGTCTCGGGATACTTGAAGGTTCCGTAGAGATCGCTGCTCTTGTGGGAGGCATCGCGGACGGTGAGGAAGTCGATTTTGTAGTTGGTGAGGAAACGGTGATAGGCGTCGCCGTCGACGTCGATGCTGATGCCCACGACGGTGACACCTTTGGCCTGGAGGCGTTGCTGGAGTTGGACGAGGGAAGGCATTTCCTCGACGCAGGGTGCACACCAGGTGGCCCAGAAATTTAGAACCAGAATCTTGCCCTGAAAGTCGCGAAGGTCAACTTTGCGGTCGGAATCCTGCACGATAAATTCGGGGGCGGCGGACCCGATGCGAGGGGGACGGGAGCCGCCGTAGCAGCCGGTGAACAGAAGGGTCAAGACGAGAAAAACGGAGGCGCGTCGCACGACAGCTATAATAACGAATTCGGCAGATGATGGAGTCTGAAGCAGTGGCGGAGCGGCCAGCGGTGTCGGTGATTGTGCCGGCGCGGAATGAAGAAGGGTGTCTGGCGGCGTGTTTAGGTTCGTTGGTGGGGCAGGCCGGGGCCGGTGTTGAGATTTTTGTTGTGGATGACGGGTCGACCGACCGGACGCGCGAGATTGCTGAGAGTTTTGCCGGAGTGCGGGTGGTGGATGCAGGGCCGTTGCCGGCGGGGTGGAGTGGGAAAAATAACGCGCTGACGGCTGGAGTGCGGCAGGCGAAGGGTGAGTGGTTGCTGTTTACGGACGCGGACACGGTGCATCGTCCGGGGTCGCTGGCGCGAGCGTTGGCAGAGGCACGAGCGCAGGGGGCGGCATTGCTGTCTTACTCTCCGGAACAGGAAGTGCATGGATTCTGGGAGCGGGCGGTGATGCCGGTGATTTTTGCGGAGCTGGCGGGGAGATATCGGCCGGCGGAGGTGAGCGATCCGCGGTCGATGGTGGCGGCGGCGAATGGGCAGTATCTGCTGATTTCGCGCGAGGCGTATGAGGCGGTGGGTGGTCACGCGGCGATTGCTGGGGACTTGCTCGACGATGTCGCGTTGGCGCGGGCGGTGAAGCGGTCGGGGCGGAGGATTTTCTTTCGCTTTGGCGGAGACGCGGTGCGGACGCGGATGTATCGCAGCTTTGGCCAGCTACGGGAGGGATGGACGAAAAATTTGGCGTTGCTGTTTCCGTCGCCAGGGCGGTTGGCGTTGTTGCGAGTGATGGAGTTTGGGTTGATTGTGGGAAGTGGGGTGGTGGCGGGTAGATTGGATGCGAAGGATCGCGCAGGTGCGGCGATTGCAATGGGTCTTTTGTGCGCGACTCTGTATGGGTTGTTCTTGAAGCGAATTCTGAAGGCGCATTTTTCGTGGATTTCGGATGTTTTGGCGGTGATCGGGTTGCCGATGTTTTCGTATTTGCTGTTGCGGTCGAA
>JBKQLO010000021.1:0-22632 GCA_052147055.1 Terriglobales bacterium | reverse complement strand
TTTCACCACCTGCTTCAGATCCGGGTTGCTCATTGGCCCTCCTAGCGACAAATTTGGACGATTGATTCTGGTTTGAGTGCCTGGTTGCGTGTGCAACACTCGGCATACAAGAACTGCAATAGCTCCTGAAGCGCTTCCGTGTTTGCCGAATAGTGGAGGAATGTACTTTCGCGGCGGACGAGCACAAGTCTTTCCGCTTTGAGCTTGTCAAGATGATGAGACAGCGTGGAGTTGGGAATATCTAACTCCTGCTGAATCTCGCCAACGACAAGGCCGTCCGGGTGGGCGGACAGGAGCAACTGCATGATCCGCAACCGCGCTTCCGTACCCATCGCCGAGAACATGTCCGCAAATTTGACCACTTGCTCGAGGGATTTCCGGGATTGGGCCGTCGCCATGTTTCGATATTTGCAGAAATATGGTGTCGATGTCAAGGGACTGTCTTAAAGTCCCCTAACTTCTGTACATGGAAGGATTGCACGGCGCAGTGAAACGATTGCGAGTGGAACGGCATGCCTAACAAAGTTTGGATGGTTGCAGCCCCCTGCAACCAACTTTTCTTCGCGATATGGCCCACCCGGCCTCGAAATTTGATTGACGTGCGCGCACTTTGTATCCCACAATGCCCGATACTTGCCTGATTCCTGCCCGCTGGCAGATACATGCCAGATCGTTCAGTCGGGTTTAGCGGGATCAGATCTGCGTCCGAAGGATCTACATGGCGGTTTTGGCGCAAAAAGACGGTGAGCCCTGGCTGGTCACCGGAGCTGCGGGCTTCCTCGGTTCCCATGTGGTCGAACAGCTCTTGCGGCGCCAGATTTCGGTGCTAGCTCTCGACAACCAGACAGGTGGCAACTGGCAGTTTCTGAAATCCTTCGCCGGGCACCCGCTTTTTAAGTTCCTTCAACAGGATATTCGCGATCAAGAATCGCTCACCCCACTGTTCCAGCGTGAGCAGCCGGGAGTGGTCGTGCATCTGGCTGCGGTGCACTTCATTCCGGCAGCCATGCGCGACCCGGCCGCAGCGGTCAGCTTGAATGTGCACGCAACCCAGACCCTGCTCCAGGCTTGCGAAGAGATTCCGCTGCGCTGTTTTTGGTTTGCCAGCACCGGGGATGTGTATGAACCCAGCGAAAGCCCTCATCGGGAATCGAGCGCCATTCGCCCATTCAACGTTTACGGGCTTACCAAATGGGAAGGCGAGCAGTTGATTCGACGGGAGGCGGAGAAGTATCCGGAACGTCATTTTGTGATTGGCCGGCTATTCAATATGTACGGACCTCGCGAAACCACTCCCCATATTCTGCCGGATATCATTCATCAACTTCGCGCTCCGGAAACCAGCGTTCTTCGTCTTGGCGATATCACGCCGAAACGCGATCTGGTACCGGTTTGCGACGCGGCCCGCGCGGTTATCGACACGGTTTTGAAGTCCGCGCCGGGAGTTACGACGGTCAATATCGGGACCGGAGTTTCGGTTTCCGTTGAAGAAGTTCTTGCCCGGATCTCTCAGCTTATCGGAAGGCCACTACGAGCTGAAATCGATCCAGACAAGTTGCGGGCAGTGGAAAGGCCTCACCTGCAAGCCGACATCGGGGCCCTGCAATCCCTGATCGGATGGACGCCGCATTCTGACTTAACTCGCGGGCTTCAGGAACTTCTCCGTTTGGAGAAAATTCTGCCGTGAAGTCCCGGAGTTCACGCATCGGACTCGTCGCACTCGACCAGTGGATGGGCGGCATAGTTTATACGCACAATCTGCTGCGTGCGCTCTCCCAATTGCCCGCGGCGGAGCGTCCGCACATAACCCTGTTTTGCCGTAACCACACCAAACTCTTCGAAGAAGTTACTCCGCTCGCAGACCGCGTGGTGGTATTTCAATCATGGTTGGACAAAGCCTTCGCGGGGACTCGGCTGGAGACTCCTGCCCGATACGCCCAGGCAGCAATCTCAGGCCCGCTGCTGCACGAGAGCACACCTGAATTGGCGAAGGCAGCGCATCGGGAAAGGGTGCAAGCTGTGTTTCCGGTATCCACTCCTTACGCACGCCGGTTGCCCTGCCCGATTGGATGGATTCCCGATCTTCAGCACCGCACTTTACCGCAGTTGGCTTCGCGACTGAGGCGGGCGATTCTCGACAACCGTTTCGCTTCGATGCTCCGGGACCCGCAGCGCCACGTCGTGGTGAGCAGCCACTACGGTTTGAAGGATGCTCTCCGCGCTTACGGAAAGCCGAGGGCCACAACGCACGTCCTTAGCTTTGTGACGGTTCCGGTCCCTTCCTGGTTTTGCGATCCGACGCCGACGACCGCTAAGTATCAAGTGCCGGCTCAGTTCATCATTATTTGCAATCAGTTTTGGATTCACAAGGACCATCTGACGGCTTTCCGGGCGATCGCGAAACTGAAGCAGCAAGGGTTGAAGGTACATCTGGTGTGTACTGGGCCAACCTGGGACAATCGAGATTCCGGGCACTTTCCGAGAGTTCAGGCGGAGATCAAGAACCTGGGCATCGAGCAACAGGTACAAATTCTGGGGACGATTCCGCGTCTCGATCAGGTGGCTTTGATCCGCGCTTCGCAGGCGGTGTTGCAACCTTCGCGCTTTGAAGGGTGGAGCACGGTGATTGAGGACGCTCGGGCTCTCGGGAAGCCGGTGATTGCCTCAGACTTTCCAGTTCACTTGGAACAGGCAGCTCCGGGATCATGCTTTTTTCGAACTGGAGATCCCGACGATTGTGCGAGAGCCATCGCCCGCTTCCTACAAGCAGGACAAACCTCTGCCGGTTCACCTTCCTTACACGAAACTCGGGTGATTGAGTTCGCGAGAACGTTTCTCAGAATCGTGGAAGCGGCGATCTCCCCAGCGCGACCGGCTGTTTCTGAGGAAGTTTTGGCGTCTTGATAATCAGCCGATCAAACTTAGTCTGCTGAATCAACCCACCTTCGGTCCCATGCGAAGGTTTTCTTTTCTGCCAACTTGCCCTCAACTGTGAAGGATCACATGGGCCTGTGATTCTGATCACCGCTTCGCCTTCCGCCGCGGGATAGCCTGAAGCGTCGGCGGAGGAGTGGACGGGTGCGCGAGAACGTCAAACGGCTATGGCCGGAGATCGACTGGATTGAGAGTCTCCAACTGCAAGAACAAGTTACGCAGGTTTGGATCAAAGCGCTCGAGCGCAGCCCCCTCCAGCCCGACGACCTGAACCGGATTCCCTTCACGCTGTTGGTTCCGAACTGCCCGATTACGTTCATGGAGCACAAGCGCTGCGTGGTACACATTGCGCGTGCCAGCGCCAAGGCGATGCAGGAGTTTATGGGGCGCGCCTTACCCATTGATCTGGACACGGTAATTGCCGGCGCGATTTTGGCGGACGTGGGCAAACTGCTGGAATACGAACTCGGCCCCGATGGCAAGAGCCGGCAGAGTGAGCGCGGCGAAGCCTTGCGGCATCCGTTTACCGGAGTTGCTTTGGCCCTGGAGTGCGGTGTTCCGGACGGCGTTTGCCACATCATTGCGGCACACGCCGGCGAGGGCGACCTGGTCAAGCGCACGACCGAGGCTTTCATCGTGCATCACGCCGACTTCATGGCGTTCCTGCCCTTTAAGAATCCGAAAAACATTAAGGTCAAACCCTAAAGGAGAGGTTCATGTCTGGGCCGAAAACGATTGCTGCATCGAAGGAAACGGTCAGTGCCACCATGTCCCGCTGGGCCGCCGGGTTGCAGTACAAGGACTTTTCGCAGGACGCGATTTACCAGGCCAAGCGTTTCCTGTTGGATTCCATCGGTTGCGCTCTCGGAGGCTTCCAGCAACACGACGTGAAGATCGCTTTGGAAGTTCTGGGTGAAGTGGCTGGACGCGGTCCGGCCACGGTGATTGGCACCGGCGAACGGATCGACCCCGTCTCTGCGGCGCTGGCTAACGCGCTGATGATTCGCTGCATGGATTACAACGACATTTATTGGAAGCAGGACCCTTCGCATCCTTCGGACATTTTTCCGGCGGCGCTGGCGTGCTGCGAGCGAGCGGGGAGCGGCGGCAAGGAATTGATTGTTGGTTTAGTGCTGGGCCACGAGTTCGAGATGCGCTTTTGCGAGGCGGCATTTCCCGGCATCCGCGAGCGGGGATGGCATCACGCTACCTTGACCGCGTTTGTTTCGCCCATCGTTGCTGGGCGCGTTCTGCACCTGACCTGGGAACAGATTCAGCACGCCATCGGCATTTCCGCCAGCCGCCACTGCACGCTGGGAGCGGTCACCGCCGGCAAACTGACCATGATGAAGAACACGGTCGACCCCATGGCCACGCAGAGCGGAGTGTTCGCGGCCCTGCTGGCAGAGAAAGGCTACTCCGGACCTGAGCATGTGGTGGATGGCAAGGAAGGATTGACTCACGTTTTTGGTCCGGCATGGAAACTGAATCTGCTGACCGACGGTCTGGGAGAGTCGTGGCGCATCACGCAATGCGGCATGAAGGCTTTCCCTACCGAGGCTTTGACCCATACGCCCATCTCGGCCGTGCTTGATCTGGTGAAGAGCAACGATCTGCACTGTGACCAAGTAGAGAAGGTTCAGATTCGCTCGCTGGCCCGGGCCGCCGACATTCTGTCCGATCCCAGCAAATACGATCCGCATACCAGGGAGACTGCGGACCACTCGCTGCCCTATGTGATTGCAGCGGCGCTCGTCGACCGGCAGGTGACTCCGGTGCAGTTCACCATGGAAAAGATCATGGATGCGAAAATCCGGGAACAATTGCGGAAGGTTGAGGTGGTCGCAGATCCGGAAATCGAAAAGGTGTTTCCGGCACTGCAAAGGGTGGTCGTGAACATCACAACGACCGATGGACGCAGGTTCAGCAAGCAGCTTGATTTCCCCAAAGGCGACCCACGCAATCCGCTGACCGATCAGGAAGTGGAAGAGAAGTTCGCTGCGCTGGCCGATGGGGTTCTGTCTGTCACTGCACAGCGAAAACTGAAAGAGGCGATCTGGAATCTGGAGGACATCGACTCCGTGCGCAAACTGATGGCGCTGATGAAGGCGGATGTCCAGAAAAAAACGGCCAGGTTCAAAAGCAAAGCCAGCTCGCCGGTGAACGGCCGGAATCGTCGGAAGGCAGTGTTTGCGTAAGAGGAGCCGACAAGGCTCGACTGGAGTTTGTTCATGGCCCAGAACATCGTAGAAAAGATCGCGCAAGCCCACCTGGCGGAAGGACCGAAGCGGGCCTTACGCACCGGTGATTTCGTTTCCATCCGGCCTTTTCATGTGATGACGCACGACAACACGTCGGCGGTGATGAGCAAGTTCAAAGCCATTGGCGCGAAGAAGATTTTCGATGCCAAACAACTGGTGTTCGCGCTGGATCACGACATCCAGAATCAAGATGAGGCCAACCAGAAGAAATACCGCTCGATCGAAGCCTTTGCCAGGGAACACGGAGTCGACTTCTATCCCGCGGGCATGGGCATCGGCCACCAGATCATGGTGGAGCGCGGCTACGTATTGCCGGGATCGTTCGTGGTCGCCTCCGACTCGCACTCGAATATGTACGGGGCGCTCGGCGCCATTGGAACGCCAATCGTGCGCACCGATGCGGCTGCGGTGTGGGCTACGGGCGAATTCTGGTGGCAGATTCCGCGGACTATCCAGGTCGTACTGGAGGGCAAGCTGCGCCCCGGTGTAAGCGGTAAAGACGTGATTATCAGCCTGTGCGGACTCTACAACCATGACGAAGCACTCAACGCTGCGGTCGAGTTCTCGGGGGCGGGGGTGGCCAGCTTGTCGATGGACGCGCGCTTCTCCATCGCGAACATGAGCACCGAGTGGGGGCCGCTGGTGGGATGGTTCCCGGTGGATGAGGTCACTATTGCGTACTTGCGCGGCGTACACCAGCGTTTGCACCAGCAGGGCGTTGAACGCTTTACCGAAAAAGACATCGATAGCTGGATCAACGCAGTTCCCGTTGCCGATCCGGATGCCTCCTACGCAGCGCGCATCACGCTCGACCTCAGCGAGGTAACCCCCCATGTCTCCGGGCCTGACACAGTGCAGGCGATGCAGTCGCTCGCTGTCATTGGAGAAAAGAAGGTGGCGATTCAGAAGGCTTACCTGATTTCCTGTGCGAATTCGAGAGTGGAAGATCTGGAAGCTGCGGCCCGAGTTTTACGCGGGAAAAAGGTTGCAGCCGGAGTGAAGTTTTATCTGGGAGCGGCGAGCGCGTGGGTGCAACAAGAAGCGGAGAGGCGCGGCATCTGGCAGACGCTGCTCGACGCGGGTGCAAACCCGTTACCCGCCGGATGCGGCCCGTGCATCGGCCTGGGGGTGGGGCTGCTGGAAAAGGGCGAGGTCGGAATCTCGGCCACCAACCGCAATTTCAAAGGCCGGATGGGATCGCGCGATGCCCAGTGTTATCTGGCGAGTCCGGAAGTGGTTGCGGCGTCGGCGGTCGCGGGATACATCACCGGGGCGTATTCGTTCCCGGACACCACGCCGGCGCGCCGGTTCACGGAAATAAACGGAAACGGAAAAGGACCTTCCGAAAAAGTAGCGATCCTGCCCGGCTTCCCGGAGCGGGTGAAGGGCCGTCTGCTCTTTCTGCCGCAGGATAACGTCAATACGGACGCCATCTACGGCAAAGATTACACCTACCGCGACGACATGACGCCAGAGATGATGGCCGCCGTCGTCATGGAAAACTACGATCCGCAATTTGCCTCGCGCACCCGCGCCGGGGACGTGATCGTGGGTGGCTTCAACTTCGGCACCGGATCGAGCCGCGAGCAAGCCGTCACCTGCCTCAAAGCGAAAGGAGTTCCACTAGTGATCGCGGCCAGTTTTTCGCAGACCTACCTGCGCAACGCGTACAACAACGGGTTTCTCTGCGTGGAGGTTCCCGAGTTCACTAAGCGGCTGCGGGATCAGTTCTGCGAGGAGATCGTAGCCAAGGAAAAAACCATCATTCCAGGCGATGACGTAGAGATTGATTTTACCTCGGGCACGATCACGTGGCGCGGGGAGAAATTCGTTTTCCCGCCATTGGGCAGTGTGCCGCAATCGCTGGTGATCGCCGGGGGCGCCGAGAATCTGATTGCGAAGAGGCTGAGTCTGACATAGAGAAGGAATTGAGGACAAACTTATGGCGAAATACACGGTAGTCACAATGCCGGGAGACGGAATCGGCAGTCAGGTTCTGCCGGAAGCTCTGCGGCTGCTGAGAGCAGTCGGCTTTGATGCCGAATACATTCACGCTGAAATCGGCTGGGAATGCTGGCGCAGCCAGGGCAACGCGCTCCCGGAGCGCACGGTCGGCTTGCTGGCCCAACACAAGCTTGGGCTGTTCGGCGCAATCACTTCCAAACCCAAGAAGGAAGCGGAAGCTGAGCTCAAACCCGAACTCAAGGGCAAAGCTTATTCCTACTTCAGCCCCATCGTGACCATGCGCCAACGGTTTCATCTCGACACCTGCATCCGGCCGTGCATTTCGTTTCCGGGCAATCCGCTGAATTTCATTCGCCAGAAGCCCGAGGGAGGATTCGAGGAGCCGATGGTGAACGTGGTTGTCTTCCGGCAGAACACGGAAGGACTCTACGCAGGAGTCGAGTGGACCAATCCGCCGGAGGCGGTGCGTACTGCGCTGGCCACGCATGCAAAATTCAAAGCGTTTGCCGGGGTTCCGGGACCGGACCTGGCCATTTCGGTGCGCATCATCACTCGTTCGGCGGCCCGCAAGATTTGTAAGGCCGCGTTCGATTGGGCCAGGAAGTATGGATACAAGTCGGTCACCATCTGTGAGAAACCGAACGTGCTGCGCGAGACTTCCGGAATGATGGAAGAAGAAGCCAAAGCGGTAGCGATGGAATATCCGGGAATTGGGCTGTGGTCGACAAACATTGATGCCCAGACCATGTGGCTGACGAAAAATCCGGAAGAATACGGCGTAGTCGTCGCGTCCAACCTGTTTGGCGACGTAATTTCCGACGCTTTCGCCGGGCTAATCGGCGGCTTGGGTTTTGCTGCGTCCGGCAACATCGGAGACGAAGTGGCAGTGTTCGAGCCCACCCATGGCTCGGCGCCAAAGTATGCGGAACTGAACCCGCCCATCGTCAATCCGATCGCCATGTTCCTCTCGGCGGTTATGTTGCTTGAGCACGTGGGCGAGACCGAGAAGGCCCGGCGCATCCGTGACGCGATTGCCGCCGTGGTGAAGGAAGGCAAAGTACGCACCTATGACATGATGCGCATTCCGGGCGGCGCGAAAGCAATCGGTCAGGGCGCAGCCAGCACGGTGCAGATGACAGATGCGGTTCTGGCGAAATTGGAACAACAGGCGGGCACCCAACCGGAACCTGAATACGCAGTGGCTGGCGGCGGCAACAGGGTTGGCTGATTGAAAGGACGCTCATGAGTGTCGGACTTGAAACGCGAGCGAAGCAAACGGGCGAGGCGGGACATTGCGGCGCGGAGATTCGCTCCGACGCGCACGTGCGGATTGAACCGCGCGAGCACGGCGGCATCAAGATTGAACTTGAATCGCGGGTCAAACCCTACTACGGCGATGCCATCTGCCGGCAGACCGAAGAGGTGCTGGAAGCGCTCGGCGTGCGGCACGCGCTGGTGGTCATCCACGACGAGGGCGCGCTTCCCTTCGTGATTGCGGCGCGCATTGAAGCCGCAGCCCGACGCGCGGGATTCGGTGCAGACACTCGCGTGCTGCCGGACAGGGTTTCGCTCCCTGAACCTTCTTCGCGCGATCGCATGCGGCGTTCACGGCTCTATGTGCCGGGCAGCGAGCCTAGGTATTTCATCAATGCCGGGCTGCACGGAGCCGACGCCATTATTCTCGACCTCGAAGATTCCGTCCATCCCAACGAAAAAGACGCCGCGCGGTTGCTGGTGCGGAATGCGTTGCGCGCCGTCGACTTTCTGCAATGCGAGCGTATGGTGCGCATCAACCAGCTTCCCCTGGGACTGGAGGATCTAGAGGAGATCGTTCCCGAATCTCCCGACTTGATTCTCATTCCCAAGCTGGAAACACCGCAGCAGGTCATCGTCGCCAGTCAGAAGATCGCGGAGATCAAAGCGGATTACGGTATCACTCGTCCTATCTGGCTGATGCCGATTATCGAATCCGCGCTGGGAATCGAGAAGGCATACGAAATCGCGACCGCGAGCGAAGATATTGTGGCACTGACCATTGGGTTGGAAGACTACACCGCGGACCTCGGCGTGGTGAAGACGCCGGCCGGCGCCGAGTCGCTGTTCGCACGGCAACGCATGGTGAATGCCGCCCACGCGGCCGGCGTGCAGGCCATCGATTCGGTTTATGGCGACGTCGGCGACATGGACGGGTTGCGCGCATGGGGCCTGAATTCCCGCGCTCTGGGCTTTGAAGGCATGGGGTGCGTGCATCCGCTGCAAATCGCGGTCATTCACCAAGCTTTTGCGCCGACGCCGGCGGAGATCGAGAAAGCGCGGAAAATCGTCGCCGCATATCACGAGGCCCAGCAGAAAGGCCTGGGCGTAGTAAGCCTGGGATCGAAGATGATCGACGCGCCAGTGGTGCAGCGCGCCCTGAAGCTAATGGCGCGGGCTCAGGCGATGGGGCTGGTAACGCGAAGTTTTGAATAGCGCATTCGTGCAGGTGAAAGTCACATGGCCATTCTCGAAAAAACGGAATTAGCTATCAACGCCGCCGGGCGCATGGTCCCGGAGATGGTGAACGGTCGTCAGCAGGTACCATACGCGGGCGTCGGCAAGCACCAGCCGCGCGGGGACAAAGCTGCACCGCCTATCCGGACCGCGGCCGATTATCCCGAGGGTGGCGACAAGCGCGTAGCGGACCTCGAAACTGCGTTGCGAAAATGCGGGCTGCGCGATGGCATGGTCATTTCCTCGCATCACCACCTGCGCGATGGCGACCGCGTCGCCCTTATGGCGCTGGAAGCTGCGGCGAGAATCGGCGTCAAGGACCTCATGTGGTTTCCCAGCGCGTCGTTTCCTTCGCAGAAAGGCGCCATTGAACTGATGGCCTCCGGCGTGATCGACCGCATCGAAGGCAGCATGAATGGACCGCTGGGCGACTACTGCACGCAAGGAAAGATGCGCGGCATGGGGGTTCTGCGCTCCCACGGCGGGCGCTGGCAAGCGATTCAGGACGGCGAAGTACACATCGATATCGCCGTGATCGCCGCACCCACCGCCGACGCCTTCGGCAACTGTGACGGCTCGCATGGCAAATCCGCCTGCGGTTCTCTGGGTTTTGCGCTGGCGGATTCCATCTACGCCGATCATGTGATCGCCGTTACCGACAACCTGGTTGCCTTCCCCTGCATTCCCTGGCAGATTCAAGGCAACAATGTCGACTACGTCGTGACCGTCGATTCCATCGGCGATCCCGCCAAGATTGTCTCCGGGACAACGCAAATCACGCGCTCGCCTGACCGCTTGCGCATCGCCCAGTTGGTGGCACTCTTCCTGCGTGACGCCGGCATCATGCGCAACGGATTTTCCTTTCAGGCAGGCGCCGGAGGGATTGCGTTGGCTTTCGTCAGCTACCTCAAGCAGATGATGAAAGAAGCGGGGGTGAAGGCGCGGTTCGTGCGTGGCGGCTCGACCAAGTATCTGGTTGAATTGCTCGAAGAAGGCCTCACCGACTACATCCTCGACGGGCAGACTTTCGACCTGAGCGGCGTGCAGTCGATGGCCAACCACCCACGCCACGTCGCGACTTCTCCGTTTACCTCGTACAACTATCACGGAAAAGGAAATTTCGCGTCTCTGGTGGACGCGGTTGTGCTGGGCGCGACCGAGGTGGATGCAAACTTCAATGCCAACGTCGTGACCCATTCGGACGGGCGGCTCCTACACGGCATCGGCGGCTGGCAGAACTGTCTGGCCGCAGGCTGCACTATCCTGGCTGTGCCGTCGTTCCGCGATCGCATTCCCGTGATCGTTGATCAGGTGACCACGCTGTGTGGGCCCGGAGAATTGATCGACGTGGTGGTGACCGAGCGCGGCATCGCCATCAACCCGTGCCGTCAGGATCTGATGAACGCCGTCAAAGGGTCGAAGCTTCCCATCCGCCCGCTGCAAGAGATCAAGGCGGAAGTGGAACGCATCTGCGGAGGCAAGCCGCAGCCGGCCAACCGCAGTGATCGCGCCGTCGCGATCGTCAAGTGGGTGGACGGCACCGTGCTCGACAGCGTGTGGCAGGTGGGCTGAGCGCGGTAGGGATTTCTATGGCGGACGCGCCAAGAAAAATGCGCCTCAAGTCAAGATTGATCCTCCGTCTTTCTCTTGGCCTGATCATTGTTGCTGCAATGTTGTTCATTCCCGCAGGGTCGTTGAGGTTTTGGCAGGGCTGGGCGTATCTAATGGTTTGGTTTGTCCCAATGCTATTCGCTTTTGGTTATTTCTATAAGCACGATCCACAATTGATCGAGCGCAGGATGCAGAGGAAGGAAAAAGTGCACGAACAGAAGCTAATCATAAGGTTCGGCTTCGCGACTTGGTTGATCGGCTACTTGCTCCCCGGTCTCGACCACCGATTCGGCTGGTCTCACCTGCCCTTGTGGTTGACGATCCTCTCGCAGGCATTCGTTCTGGGCGGCTGCCTGATGATATTTTGGGTCTTGAAGGCGAACAGTTTCGCTGCCGCTACCATTCGAGTTGAGCCCGGCCAAAAAGTGATTTCGAGCGGGCCTTATCGCATCGTTCGCCATCCTATGTATTTGGGTGCCGGCGTGATGTTTTTGTTCGCGCCTTTGGCGCTCGGTTCGTACTTCGCCTTACCTGTTTTTGCCCTGTTCATCCCCATCATCGTTTTCCGCCTGCTCAATGAGGAAAAGGTTCTTCGCCAAGAACTGCCTGGCTACCCCGAATACTGCCTCCGCACCCGCTTCCGGCTTGTCCCCTTGGTCTGGTAGAACTCGACGCGACGCAAGAATCCGCTGTGGCTTGCAGGCTGCAATGCGCTCGCACGTTCGTGTCACTGATCGCTGATGGGCGACGTACAGGAACGGAAAGGATGATGCCCAATTGAACGGCAAGGAGAGGATTATCCCGCGCCGGCGACTTGATCTTGGCCAGCAATTCGACGCCGTCCATAAGGGAGTGTCGCGCGCCGAGGCAGCCAGCCGGCTTTCGCGGCAAGGCCGGAAGCTGGATCCCCGGATTTTCGAAGCCCTGGTGGAACTGGAACCCGAGGTCGCCGACAAGCAGGTGCGCACCTTGCCCATTGCCGACCTCTCTCCGGGAATGATCATCGAGCAGGAGATTCGAAGCCGAGCCGGTTCGTTGCTGGTCGCCAGCGGACAAGAAGTGACGCTGCCATTGCTCCTCAAACTGAAGAGCCTGCATGAGACCAAGAGCATAGATGGCAGCGTGCAGGTGTCCTCGCCCAAGGGGCTGGCCTGGTCTCAAGAAAGCTCCTAATACCCGTTCCCAAGATGGAAGACATGATCGCTTAGGACGAAGGTTTACGGCTGGGGACGTGAGATTGGCGCTTAAGCGGCTACTGGCTGGCCTTCCCCGGCAAGGATGCTCTTCCCATCAAGCTCCATTGCTGGCGGATGAAGTTGAGCAGTCCGCTGCGGTCGCGAAATGCTTCGGTGCCTCCTTCTTTGGTCACCGAGTACGCAGCCGCAATGTTGGCGAAGGCCAGGCAGTCTTCCAGTTTTGCGCCCAGCAAGTACAGGTGAACGAAGCCGGCATCAAAGGTGTCGCCGGCACCGACATCATCCACCATCTTGACGGGCGGCGGCGCCAAACTCCACTGCTCGTCGCCCGAGCGGCATATGGCCGCCGCCGACCCACGTTTCACCACCACAACCTTGGCAAGGCCAGCTAGAACGTTAATCGCCTGCGAAAGGTCATCGGTGTGCGCAATTTTCTTGGCTTCACGATCATTGGGGAAGAAAAGATCGACATATTTCAGGACCTCGAGCAGGTCCTGACCCCACTTATCCTCGGGATCATCGTTGGTGTCGAGCGAGGTGGTAAGGCCCGCATTCTTGGCTTGCCGGAACAAATCCAAGATTCGCGGACGGAGAGCGCGATGTAGAAAGAAAGAGGAGAGATGTAAGTGGCGAGCCTGACGGACATAGTCCATGTCAATGTCGGAAGACTGCATCTCAAACATGGTTCCGGGATAGGTCAAGATATAACGATGCTGCGGATGAGGCAGCACGACGGTGAGCCCGGTGGAGGTCTTGCCGGCGCCCCGCTTCATGCGGCTGATGTCGACGCCCACAGCAGACAACCGCTCCGCCGCGATCTTCCCCAGAGGGTCGGCACCGATTTTCGATATAAAGCCGACTTGGGTGCCCAGCGCGGACAGGTTGTGGGCAAAGATGGCTGAAGAGCTTCCCAGGGTCAAGGCCAGACCGCTGGCCAAATGTTCCCGGTCGAGCACCAGATCTTTGGGTAGCCCGTAGAGGATGAGATCCAGGTTGAGCTCGCCGACTACGCAGACCTCAATCATGTGAAAGTTCCTTTCGCAAGGTACTGTACGCCGCAGCGCGCCTTTCTGTCAGGAGTGGACGGTGACATTCTGTACCACGCGGCTGATGGCGCCGTTGGGACTGGGACAATCGGGCCGCAGGTTGCATCGCAGCGAGAAGAACAGGCCGAGCAGTTGCCCGAAAATCACGTCCACGGGCGGACGGTAGTTATCGGCAACCGTACCTGGGGTGGCGGGTGCGAGGTAGTGCTCGGCAAAAGACTCCATTGACGAGACTCCGCTTCCCGCGACCACAACCCGGCTCCTGACCAGCCGCTTGCTTGCAATCTCTTTGAGCAAGTCCCGCTCGTACTCCAGAACTTGCTGATTGTCCGAAAGAAAACACACGAAGAGTGTGTCCCGATCCAAGGCTGCCATGGGGCCATGGCGCAGGCCCAAGGCTGACTCTGACATGGTCAGGACTTTCCCGGCCGTCAGTTCCAGCAGCTTGAGCGCGCATTCCCTGGCGACTGCGCGCAGCGGTCCTGATCCTACAAAACAAGCCTTGGTGTATGGTTCCCTGGCCAACTCAGCAGCACAATCGGCGGCGGTGGGCAGCAAGCTTCTTCCCGCTTGAACCAGTTGCGTCAAGACTTGCTCGTATCGGGCGGCATCCTCCGCGTGAGCCAGGCATTGGCCGAAGACCACCATGTTGGAAAACGAACTGGTCATGGCCAGCCCACGGTCGTTCACAGCATCGTCCAGGCAGATGCTTAGAACCTGCGGGTTGCCGGCACTCTCGCGGACCATTCGTCCATTCGCATTGCAGGAAACCACAAGGTGATGGATGTCAGGACGCTCTCGGTAGGCGTTTTGCAACACGGCAACCCCTTCCGGACTATCCCCCGAACGGGAGAACGAGACCCACAGATATTTCTGCCGACGCCTGACCAGTTCATCGAAGTGGGTCAGCAGATCTGTACTCGGAATTGCAGTGACTTCGCACTCCCAGGCCTGGCGAAGCAGGTACACGAGCGATTGCCCAATGTAGTCCGAGGTTCCCGCACCCACCAGGAAAATCTCCGGTCTGGAGCCGTGGTCCCTGCGTAACCCTGCTGCCGCCAGGAAGTCCCGGATTTCTGCGCGTTTCCTCTGGAAGAGTTCGAAGGTGGACAGCCAGGTATCCGGCTGCTGGGCGATTTCTGCAGGAGTATGAGCCAACCCGCGGGTTGTTTTCTCCGTCTCCGGCAGATTCAACAATGTAGCAAGAGCATTCACCTTCCGAAACTCCTTGTCGATCCGCGGTGGTTGTGTTGTTTCGTATCCAGTTTGCCGTCACGGCTCATACCAAAACACCGCTCCTTTCTCAATTGCAGGCAACGTGTAGGTAACACCACCATCGCTTACCGTTCCATCCAGTGGCTGCGCTTCTCCCAGGAAAGGAAGAAAGAATCCACGGTGTTTAGTGGTTCCAGCGACTGTAACTTGCACGCCAGTCTGCGGAGTCTGAATGGGATTCTCTCGCCCGCGCAGTCCTGCAAAGTTTGCGAAGAACACGTGAGGCTTTCCGGCAACCCGCGCGATGGATGTAGCGATCAAGGGGGAGGCAAACACGCGGATCGCGGCATCAGCTTTCAGGCTATCCAGAAATTCGTGTTCTTGATCGGGGGTTGAGGCTGCGAACTCCTTTTGCAGGGACGCGCTGTAATCCTTTCCAGGGCACTGGCGGAAGCGGATCACGTTTGCCTTGTCTCCCAGCCCGGTGGCATCTTCTCCGGTGACCAGCAGAACCTTGTTGGCGTCCACATATCCACGCAGCCAGGCTTTTTCACTCTCGCTCAGGACCCGCACGTCGGGCAGGATCAGAGTTCTTCCTTGAAAAGCCGGGAGCGTGCGAGGGGTTACGATTTGAAATTCCAAGTGCCTCTGCATGAGCAGAATAAGAATTCCGCGGTAGGAAGCTATGAATTCGCGCGCATAATAGTTCCTCGTCTCAGGAGAAAAGTAAACGCCGATGGGAGCGATGGCAGTTCGTGGCTGGTAGAAAGTTTCCTCATGGGCCTTGATCCAGGCAAAAAGAGTCTTTCGCGTCGGCGGATCGTTTGACCCGGCCATCTCATGGCCGCGAGCATCCCAGAAGTTGGCTCCCGCCATGACCTCGGACATGGCCAAATTCATCATCGACTGGCGGGGATCGACGTTCTTATCACCGTCCCACGAATAGTTCAGGATCCAGGTGGCTTTTCCCTCCGCAAAGGCACGGAAGGAATGCATCCCGACCTGATAGCAGAACCAGTCCAGTGGAGTCCGGGACGACGCCATATGGTCGCCCTCACCAAACTCGTATTCATGCGCGATGGCATCCACGACCGGGTAGAGGCTGTAAACATCGGAGCCCACCCGAACCGACTCTTCCTCGATTCCGGGATAGATTTCGGGAATCGTCTTGATGGCGGGATTGACTGATTTTGCATTCCGGTCGATTTCCTGCACAAAGTCCGTAATGGCTTCGATTCTGAACTGGGTCCAGGAGCGGAAGTGAGGATCGGAGAAATCACCCAGTCTCATATCCTTCTTTGCATCCAATCCGGTTTGTCTGCGGAACGCCGCTACGGTGTAATCGTCGAAACTGGCCCAAGTGTCTTCCCAGCCGTCGAAATGTGTCATCCAGTAGGGAATGTCCACGTAGATTCCATCAATGCCGGTGGCCGCAATTTGCCGGACTCGCTGCATATAAATCTTGCGCCACTCGGGGGCAAAGGGAGTCACCCACACGTCCTCGTCGCCCTTGGCGATCCAGAACGCGTCGCCACCGCCAAAGATGGCAGGCTCACCGGTGAGCTTGCGCTGCAGCCAGTCGGGATGATCCTTGGCCAAAGTGTGAGCACTTCTATCGGCGTTGGCGGTAATGCATTCCGTTCCCGCGATGTAGACGAACGCGCGGTTG
Organism: Terriglobales bacterium; assembly: GCA_052147055.1. Lineage (GTDB taxonomy): Bacteria > Acidobacteriota > Terriglobia > Terriglobales > Acidobacteriaceae > JABCZH01. The sequence continues at coordinate 6,245 of JBKQLO010000021.1, read as the reverse complement.
CCGGACTGATGGGCCTTCTCCGCAACCGCACGAATCGCCTTCAGCTTTTCTTCAGGGTTGAGAAAGCTTTCGTAGCGGCCGGGGATATCGTTGTCCACCTCAATCCCAAACACGCCGCTCTCGCGGGCGCTGTGCACAATTTCGTCGGGGTTGCGGCCTTCCAGGCCATACGCTCCAATGCGGACATAGTGGGTCCAATCCTCGGTCGAACCCGGCGTCGCGCCCAGGATGGGAGCGAGCAGCAGAAAAGCCAGAACCGCCGTGCCCGCACTTCTCGTCAGGTATCGAGGAGCGAAAGCGACCCCCAGGCGGGCTTGGCTAGAACTCAAAGCGCACTCCCAGTTGACCGTGGCGTGGGGTGCTTCCCATCGCCAGGGACGTGATCTGTCCGAAGGTTGAGTCTCCAAACAAGGTGTCCGGGGGAGCAAAGCGCGGTGTATTGAAAGCGTTGAAAAACTCCCCGCGCAATTCCAGCTTCATGCCTTCCCGGGGGACAAACGCTTTAGATATCGCCAGGTCGATGTTGTGGATGCCGTCGGTTCGCAGATTGGAAAAGTAGCGCGGTGCGTTTCCCGCCTGCTCAAAGCCAGGATTAGCGAAGCAGTTCGTATTGAACGTGCTCAAAGGATTGGAGGAAGAAGCGGTCAGTGCAGACTGGTGCGCGCTGACCCCGCTGTTCGGATTGCAGATCACATTGGGGCGCTGATTGCCGTCATCCAGCGTAGGTTGTGACATTCCGATATCTATCGGCTGCCCGGACTGAAAGGTCAAGATCGTCGAAATCGTCCAGCCGCCCACGACGCCGTCCAGAATGCGGTTCATACCGCTCCCGATCCACCGCCCGCGCCCAATCGGAGAGTCGGCAATGATGGCCATCGCCAAACGGTGAGTGGCATCGTTGGCGCTGATCGAATGCTCGGCCTTCAGATTGTCCAATTCCTGCGGATTGTCGGAAGCCAGAGAACCGATAAACGCATTGCGGCCTGAGGAGGAATCATCGGTTGACTTCGACCACGTGTAGCCGCCTTCAAAGCTGATGTAGTGGCTGGCACGCTTTTCGAAGCGGATTTGCAACGCGTTGTAGAACGACTCCGCCTCCAGAAGCGGTAGCCCTTCGAAAGGCCCATCAAATTGGGGATAGGGCCGCAGCAGATTGATCAGCGGGATCTGCGGGTTGTTGTATTGCGAGTCCGGCTCGTTGAAAGTCGCATTCGGACCTGTGAAGAGAGACTGAAACGGATTGTTGGCCAGGTCATGCAGTTGGTTGTAAAGGGCCTGCGTGTTGTACTGCTGACGAATAGAGGAAGGAATGAAGTTCCGGTCCCGAGTAGACGGGCCACAACCGCAAATCCCTCCCGCCCCACCCCACGGCAGGTGCGTACTGTGGTTCGCTGAATAGTCGGCCGAGACCACGAGTTGCCCCGGGAGCAACCGCTGCACCCCGAGACTCCATTGGTAAATGTCCGCGTTTTGCGCCTCGGTGGTGCCCAGGTCATTCTGATTGGCGAATCCCCAATCCGCTAATGGGCCATACTTTGTGCCCTGGGGAAGGGGCAATCCCTGGGGAAAAGGATTTGCAAAGGTCGCATCTACTAGGGGCTTACCTACAGTTTGAAAGTTGTCGTGGGTGAAGTAAACCACACCGTCTTTGCGGAATGCCGAGCCTGGGAATTGGAAGTTGGTGGCTACGTTTGACCCATAGTAGACTCCTGCTCCGCCGCGGATAACCGTGTCCTTCGCGAACTGGTAAGCGAAGCCTAACCGCGGCGCCCAGTTGTTACGGTCCACGGGCACATTGCGATGGTTGGGGTTCGCAAATTCCGTGGTTCCCAGCAGCGGCCCGGAAATCAGCGGCAGCCCGGGAACGGTCACTCCGCTGTTTCCCGTGAAATCACTGAACTGTAGCCGGTTCTGGGCCTCGTTGTAGGGCGTACTCCATTCGTAACGCAGGCCAAGGTTCAGCGTGAGCTTGGGAGTGACCTTCCAATCATCTTGTGCGTAGAAACCGGTTTCCTTAGAGCGGTTATGCACCTCGGGATAGATAGCGATGCTTCCGGTGTCCCCAACTCCAGTCAGGATATCGGCAAAGGGATTGCCCTGGTCCGGATTGTTGGCACCGATGACGTTTTCAGTGACGTTTTGAGCGAAGTGAAAGGAGCCAGTGGGATAGGGGGGCTGCTGGAAGTTGTTGTAGAAAAGTCGCTGTTCCCCGCCAAACTTGAAGTTGTGCTTTCCCCGTACCCAGGAGAGGGCCGAGGAGTACCCGTACAGGTTGTGGGAAAATCTGGTGTCCACACAGCACTGATCGAAAAGCGAAGTCCAGGGCGAATCCACCAGGATCCCCGGCATGCGCGAAATACCCTGATTGGCGTTGTCCAGAAGTGAAGGGAACCCGACTGAGGTTGCGGACGGGTAGGTCGTATACCCAGGAGCATAAACGTGGTCGATGGAAAACCGGCTGCTCAGCAACAAAGTTGGCCGGATGGTCCAGTCGTGCTGCACACTGGCGTTCTCCACGCTGGTAAGTTGGTTGAGTCCATCATTGAACTCGCCGTCGCCCAGGATGGTGGGGACGCTGTTGAAAGAATGCAAGTGGCTGAAGCGGCCGGCCAGGTGGTTGGCATTATTGATCTGCTCGTCAATCTTGGCGTCGAACTGCAGCGTCTTGGTGCTGGAGGTGGTGTTGGCGCGAAAGTTGTCGGTGCCATCAGGACCGCCCGGCTGATTGGGAAGCGGGTAGAGCGCAAGAATTTTTTGCCCAATGGAATCCTGCCACTGCTTGGGAATAATGTTGCCGGGGAAAGCAGTGCGCACTCCGTTCGAGTCTACCAGGTGAGGGTTGAAGATGAGGTTCGGGACCACATTCCCCGTGTTCGGGTCGGTAATAAGGGCTTGGGAAAAATCGCCGGTGCGCTCCGCCTTGGTGGGGACAGTGGCCACAATTGGGACCGGGCTGGCTTCGAGCACACGCTCGATGTCCACGAAGAAAAATGTCCGGTTCTTCCGGATCGGCCCTCCCAAAGAGGCCCCATACTGATCGCGCGAGTGAGTTGGTTTGGGCAGGCCGGCCTGGTCACTGAAGAAATCGTTCGCGTCCAGCACGTCCCGCTGGCCGAACCACCAGGCGCTGCCATGGTAGGCGTTGGTGCCACTCTTCAGCGCCATATTGACCACGGTGCCGCCATTGCTGCCAAACTCCGCCGAGAATGCATTGCTCTGGACTTTGAATTCCTGTACGGCCTCCACTGAAGGCTCGTAATAAACGTTGGAGTTACCGCCTTCTCCCTGTTCCGGAGCGCTGATCAATGCCCCATCCATTCGCACTTCCGCGGTGGCATTGCGCTGTCCGTTGGAAACGAAATTGGTGCCGGCGGGATAGTTGTCGGCGACTCCTGAACCTGCAACCTCACTAACGCCGGCGTTCAGAAATACCAAGCCGAAAAAGTTCCGGTTTAACAGGGGAATCTCTTTCACGTACCGGCTGGTGACGTCGGTGCCCAACTCTGAGGTTTCCGTATCCAACAGCGGCGCGGTTTCAGTGACCTGAACCTCGGTGGAAGCGCCGGCAGGGTGCAAGGTAAAGTTGAGGCTGGTCTCCTGACCGACCGCCAGGACAACATCTTTTTGCTGCAGCGGCCGAAAGCCTGGAGCCTCGGCTTTCACCACATAGGTCGAGGGCCGAAGCGCCCTCAGAATGTATTCGCCGGAGCGATCGCTTTTCGAAGTCTGGGAGACGTTGGTGCCCACTTCCGTGATGGTGATGGTAGCGTCCGGCATCACCGCTCCGGTCGAATCGGACACCACACCCCGAATCTGCGCCTGATAGCTCGCCTGTCCGAGGAGCGGACGCGGGACCAGAGGAACCAGACAAATGGCAAAAATCAGGGAAAGACGGACCGGCAGGTACTCAGCGCCCGGGAATCGCATCGCACGGCCTCCCGTGAAGGTCAATGTCGGCAAGGTTTCGTATCCTTGCGTTTTAACACTTTTACTTTCGTTTATACTGATCTGTCAAGCGTAAAATACGGTGGCAAGCGGCGGCGGTTCCGGGCTCGGCCGCCCATGCCGTGGACAAATTGCAGCCGTCACGATAAAAGAATGTCACCAGCCATGCCATCTTGTGTCCAATCCGATAGCCAGACGGTGCGAGGAAGCCTGTGCTGAACGAAGAGCGCCGCCGGCTGATCCTCGAGGTTTTGAACCGGGATGGGCGCGTGCTGGTGGCCGACCTGGCGAAACAGTTTCGCACCTCACAAGTTACCATCCGAAAAGATCTGGACATTCTCCATGGGCATGGCCGTATTCACCGCACCCACGGCGGGGCGTTGCCGGCGCGAGAGAGTGTGCTGGAGGATCCCACCCTGCGGGAAAAGGAGAAGCTGCATCGCAAGGAAAAACTGCACATTGCCGCGGCTGCTGCCCGCATGGTGAAGGAAGGCCAGGTGGTAATCCTTGATTCCGGGACCACCACTACAGCCATCGCGCGGGCGCTGCGGAAGTTTGAGAATCTCACCATCATTACCAATGCGGCCAACATCGCCGCGGAACTGTCCGGATCTTCGCTTGAGGTCATCCTCACCGGCGGCACGTTGAGAAAGAACTCGTTTTCGCTGGTGGGGCCCATTGCGGAGGAGACCCTGCGGCGTTTGAACGCAGACATTCTTTTCCTGGGAGTGGACGGCTTGGACGTGCATCACGGACTGAGCACCCCCAACCTGCTCGAAGCCAAGGTCAATCGTGCCATGATGGACGTGGCCGGGGTGGCGGTGGTGGTATGCGATTCCAGTAAGTTCGGCCGGCGCAGTTTGTCTTCGATTGCGCCGCTTTCGGCCGTGCACCACTTGATCACCGACCGTGGAATTCGCAAACCGGACCTGGCGGCGCTGAAAAAAGCGGGAGTCCAAGTGACGCTGGTCTAGGAGCGTTGAAGACGGGCACTACTTGCCCTGGCCGACTCCCCGAAACTGCCCGAACATTCGCTCTGCGTTTTTGTGGTACACCTTTTCGAGAACTGCATCGGGGAGTTCCATGCCATAGATCTTCCAGCGGCCCTGCCCTGGATATCCCCAATAGTCGAAGTACTCATCGGCGGTTTCCAGCCAGCGAAAGTGATTGCGATACATGGCTTCGTCCATGCCATTATCGGTGCCGAACATAATACGATCCTGATACTTGAGGAAGAACTCGCGAGCGCGGCGGGGCTGGCGGCCCAATTCCGCTTCCCGGGCGCCGAATTCCACCATCACGTTGGGAAGCGTATCCAGCAGGTGAGAAACATAGTCGAGGTTTTCCGGCCAGTTCGCCAGGTGCAGCGCAACGAATGTGGTGTGCGAATGCCTGGCAAACATGCGGTCGCGCGCCGCCAGGATCGACTCTTTACTGGGATACTTGGGCCCATAGAAACTCCAGTCCGGGTGCTCCGTCAACTCCTCATAGCGTTCATTGGTGTTATCTATCGGGTGAAAGAATGCTTCGGGGTCGGTGACGTGAATCGAAACGGGGATGCCCAGCCGTCCGCACTCCTCCCAGATGGGATCAAGCCGTGGGTCATCGACGGACACCAGCTTCCCTGACTTGTCGCGGATGTTGAGGCCGAGGTCTTTCAGCTGTTTCAGACCGCGCGCACCGCGGGCGACGGCATCGTCGAGCTGCGCCACCATTTCCTGGCTGAAGTTGGGATCGTCAATCTTGCTCCAGTCGATTTGCGCAAAGACGATGAAGCGTCCGGGGTAAGTTTTGACCATTTCGTCGATAACGTGTTGCAGCTTGTCGCCCCACATGCCGGTCAGGATGACCACCGTCTTCACGTTGGTGTTGTTCATGATCTCGACGACGCGTTCGGGCGGCATGTGATCGTCGATGCGCATGGCGTCGTTCACGTGATTGTGCACGTCAATCACGTAGTATTTCGCGCGGTCCACGTTGTGGACAGGAGCGTGGAGCATGGAAACTGGCTGGAAGTCTTTCAGCAGCAGAGTTTTTTTCTGTTCGGCGTCCGCGGCGGACTTGTAGCCGATCTGGTCCTGCGTCGAGGACGATTGAGGGGCGGTCTGCGCAAGCGACCATACCCCTGAGGTCAGAAACAAGAAACATAACATTGTGAGTCTTGCCGACATGAGGCCAACCTCCCGGCTTACACAATATCGCCTTGACAACATCAAGCAAACGAAAGTAAAAGTAATCGTTCGCAATATACCGCAATCCCTGCCGGCTCTCCAAGTGCAGAGCCGAGTGCAGAGTCAAGA
>JBKQLO010000020.1:0-51378 GCA_052147055.1 Terriglobales bacterium | reverse complement strand
ACGCCGTCCAAGTCGAAGAGCAGCGCGCTACAGCGGATCGCAATCATCTAATCTACATTGCTGCGCGAGGCCAAATAAAGGCAACAACTCGGTGACGGTGACAACCGCCGTAAACCGCCCTAAACTGAAGATCCGCGCGGCCAGCCAGGACCGCCAGCAAATACTTCCCCGGTGAGAATGGTGAGCGCGGCAGGAATCGAACCTGCGACCCACGCCTTAAAAGGGCGTTGCTCTACCAACTGAGCTACGCGCCCCACCATGTTGCATCTACTGGCTAATAAAGCACTTAATTGAGACTTCCTGAAGCCACCGCCGGAGCACTTTTTGCTGCGGTGTCAGTAGTGGTGTCAGTCGGTTTCCCATGGCCAGCGGGAAACAGTATAACAGCTTCTTGGCGCTTCCTTTCGAGCGCGTCGAACGCGGAAAGCTTCTCGACCGCGGCCGCCTTGTGCGCCGGAGCGAGGTGTGCATATCGCATGGTCATCTGAATGTTGAGATACCCCATCAAGTCCGGTGCGCAGATCTACGCCGGCCATGACCAGACGACTGGCGAAGGTATGCCGGAGATCGTGCCAAGTAAAATTCCTGATCTTGGCCTCGGCCAGCGCATTTTCGAACCAGTGGCGAGCATCCTGTAGGGCGGCACCGCCGCGCTCGGACGCAAAGATCGGTCCCTCGCCTTTCAGAAGTTGAGGGAGTCCTGATAGGCGGCGTGGGCCTTGCTCGTTAGGTGCTCTTTGCCCATCCCTCTACTTCAGCACAGATTCCGCTCGTGGGACAGGCGGGTTGGTCGAACGCTTACGTTTGAGTTCCGGCCATGCATCCCTCTTTTCTCCGACTCTCCATGGGAACGCTGGTTTGGGCCTTCAATTGAAAATGACGATTCACTAATTCTGAAAGCTCGCAGGCGCATTAAGGCGAACTACTTTGCCAGTATCCAGCTCGTATTCTGCCTCGATCACGCTAAGCTCGCCCGACTTCACCGCACTGCGAATGATCTCGCTGTTTCCTAAAATATCCTTGGCACTCTGATGTACGTTTTCCTTGATCGCTGACTCGATGAGATCATCTGCCTTGGCGTAAGTCTTTGCCTGAGTTACGGCAGGACCGATCTTATCCATGATGGCATCAAGGTTATGGCTAGGCATCTTTTCGCCAGAACATGCAGCACTCACTGCGCCGCATTTCTGATGGCCCAGCACGACCAACAGAGGGCTATGAAGGTGGTCCACAGCATACTCGATGCTTCCCAGCGCCACCGCGTCAGCGACGTTCCCCGCCGTGCGCACCACAAAGAGATCACCCAGGCTTTGGTCGAAGATCAACTCAGGACCAACTCGGCTGTCGGAACACGAGAGAATGATCGCCTCGGGCGATTGTCCGGAAGCAAGCTTGTTGCGGAGCGCAACCAGCGCACGCACTTGGGGCTTGCCAGCCACGAATCGACTATTGCCGGCCATAAGAATGCTCCAGACCCGGTCTGCGGAGCGTCCGGCGTGGCTTGGAGCATGCGATGAGTGTTGTGCGGAAACAGCAGGCGCCTGTTGCGCGAGCCCCGAAGCTACGAGCGATAACACGATATTCAGGCACAGTGTGCGCATCATAGATGGTTCCTCCGTTCTATCGTTCACCACCGTCCGACCGCGTCTGGAAAAAACGCGAGGCTATTGCAGTGGCGGGTCAATCATCCCCTGAAACGCCGTTCCCAGAAACTTCCCTTTCGCGTCGAAATTCCAGTTGAATATGACGGCTCCGGCTCGCGCGCAAGCGTGACACCCGTTAATCAGCGGATACTCTACTGTGAACTGGATTCCGCCATCAGGTCCCGCTTGTGAGTTGGGCCAGATCTTCCCGTCCCGGTCTCCCGGCCAGACATCCACACTGGGGAATTGTCCCTTGAGGTCTTGAAACTGGGAACTTTGTTTCATGGTTTTCACGTCGAGCAGCTTAAGATCCTCGACATTGACGATTCGCGGCTGTCCATTCAGCAGAAGAAGCCCGTAATTAGTATTGGCGCGCAAAGGATATGCAACCCATGCAAACGCTACCGGACCCTCATCCTGGAACCCCGTCATGATCCCAAGCTCGCCATGATTTTCCTTGTAGAGTTCCCGCGTAAACCTCACGGCGTCGGCCGGGGCGCCGGCCTTACCCATCTGGCCGATCATGCATTCCGCTGTCGACGAAAGGAGTTGATCGCAGGCAGCATGGGCCGCGGTGATGAACTGCGGTGGTATCTGCCAGACGGCCGTAGATTCAAACTTTGCGACTGGGTGCTTGGATTGTGCGGTCAAGCACACAGTCAAGGAAAGAAAAAGAACAAGAATCAACAATTGATAGACGTAACGCAATTTTTTCTCCTCAAAATTCGGCAGAAGCCACATCTTAAACCTAATTGCAGTAGAACTGACGTTTGTCGATTTTCAGGGCGCGGATCTTGGAGTCCAGCGTCGACGGCGGCAGGCCAAGCATATTCGACGACACTCTGAAGACGGGGCTCAGCATTTCCCTGCGACAATCGCCTTTTCTGAATTTGCTTTCCGACAGCGAAGTTGAGAAGACTTTAAAACTGATGACCCGTCCAGCGGGCACGAAACTCACGCCTGAAGTAGCCCGCGAACTGTGCCTGCGGGCGGGCAGCAAAGCCTATCTTGCCGGGGCGATTGGCAGCCTGGGCGGCGAATATGTGCTGGGATTGAAGGCGGTTAGCTGTCAGAGCGGAGACACGCTGGCCGAGGAGCAGGTGACCGCGGTGTCCAAAGAGAAGGTGCTGGATGCGCTGGGCAAATCGGCATCCAAGCTGCGCAGCGAAATGGGCGAATCGCTGGCCTCAGTAAAGAAGTTTGATGTTCCCCTACCAGAGGCGACAACGTCTTCGCTAGAAGCGCTGAAAGCATATAGCCTTGGCCTAAAGGTTTATCACGATAAGGGTCCCGCCGCCGCCTTACGCTACGATCAACAGGCCATCGAGCTTGATCCGAACTTCGCTATTGCCTATTCGCAAGTCGGGGGCGACTACAACGGTATCAACGAGGTTGGACGAGCTCGCGAGTATTTCAACAAGGCATTCCAGTTACGGCGATTTGCGAGTGAGCGCGAGAGACTAGAGATTACGGCCGGTTTCTATGGCACAGTGACCGGGGAACTGGATAAAGCTGCCATGACAATTCAGCAGCAAATTGATAGTTACCCACGGGTTGGCGGAGCTTACATCGATTTGGGCATAATGTACGCCGAACAAGGCCAGTATGAGAAAGCTACGGGGCTGATTAGGCAAGAGATGCGCCTCTCACCGGGACGTGTGGACGCGTATGAAAACCTGGCGGGCTGCGATCTTGCCTTGCAGCACTTCGATGAAGCACGGCGGACAATCCAAGAGGCGCAGACGCAAAAACTCGATGACTCTTTACTTCACGAGTACCTTTACGCTCTGGCTTTTCTGGGAGCGGACTCCGGAGCGATGGCCGAACAGCAAGCATGGTTTTCGGGCCAACCGGATTATGAAACCATTGGGTTAGCGCTGGCAACTGATACTGCGGCTTTCGCGGGGCAGATAAGTAGGGCGCAGACGTTGGCCGAGCGAGCCGCTGCGGCTGCCATCCGCGCTGACAACAAAGAAAGTGGAGCGACCTGGCGGGCGAATGCTGCTTTGCAACAAGCCGCTTATGGCAATACCAGAGAGGCTCGGCACGCGGCGCAGGAAGCTCTAAAACTTGCTCCGGCGAGTCAGGGAGCGGAAGTCGAAGCGGCACTTGCATTTGCTATGGCAGGCGATACCGCGCAAGCCGGTTCCCTGACCCAAGATTTAGGAAAGCGCTACCCACTGGACACCCAGATACAGTTTCTTTGGCTGCCAACGATTCAAGCCCAATTAGCTCTGCGTAGAAACAACCCGACCTCAGCAATCCATGGTCTGCAATCTGCTTCAACCATTGAATTAGGTGACATCCCGTTCGTTAACAATATCTCCTGCCTCTACCACGTGTACGTCCGGGGGGAAGCATACTTGGGAGTCGGACAAGGCAGTGCTGCCGCAGCCGAGTTTCAGAAGATTCTCGACCACAGCGGCATCGTCTGGAACTGCTGGACGGGAGCGTTGGCGCACCTGGGAGTGGCGCGCGCGAATGCCTTGCAGTCGAAAACCTCGCAGGGCGCGGATGCCGATGCCGCCCGCGTCCGGGCGCTCACCGCCTACAAAGATTTCCTCACCCTCTGGAAAGACGCCGACTCCGACATCCCTATCCTGAAAGAAGCCAAGGCGGAGTACGTGAAGCTGCAATAGCCCGACAAAGTGGTGCCTCGTTGCCTCGGACAGACGGATCTTGCTCCGCCAGTATCGCAAGACGCTCGCTGACGGCATGGAGTTGCTCAACTTCGTTTAGGATGGCCTCAAAAGCCATGAGCGGCACCGCTCGGGACTTCGCCGTCGGGAATGGTCAAGTGTGTCCTGGCGACAACGCGGGTAACGATGTCTTCCGCGTAATCGCGGTACAGGGTGTGTAACGTGCTGCGCCAGCCTATCAGTTCGCCACGCACAAACTCAGTATTCCACCCTGCGGGGTCCTTCTCGTGCTCAACATAGAAGGTCCTCAGAAGCAATTCGCCCTGTTCTACTAGGCGATTGATAGTTTCGGCGTTTTGCAGTGCTAGGTGGATGGCTGCCCTCCTCGGCGCGAATCGAGCGCATGCTGGTTGGTGGCGCGAGAAGACGGACGTAGGTCCGCCTTCTCGTGGCCCAACCAAACTCAGAGTGTCTTTTACGTGGTCACGAGTTCGTGCTGCTGGAGGGTCGAGGTGACAACGTCAAAGGTGTGAACCTGGGGCGTTCCCTCGATAAATCTTGCCAGCGTCTTCAATACTTGCGGATAGGTATTGGTGTTGTAGTTGTCGGCATCTTTCTTGTTTTCCCACAGACTGATCGCGGTTACATCAACTCCGCCGGGACCGGCGAAAGTGATTTCGTCCTTAAAGCCATTCTGCTTACGAAGCAAAGGCAGAACGTCTTTTTCAAAAGCGCGCGCGTAATCGGACAGCATATTCGACTTCAGATGGAAAGAGACATTGCGTGCAAACATATAGGTAACCTCCTAAGGTTGTAGTCGCTAAGAGGAGAGAACTTCAGATGGGCTGACTTAGTTTCAGGAAACCTGAAAGAGGAGAATGATGCTCACTCAATTCAACTGGTGCATTTAAGTGGCCCTCTGCCTCGATGCGCAACTTGTTGTTTCCACAACAGATCCGATGTTGCGGAGTCTGGTCCGTCGTGTACATCTGGCGGAAAGCGAGCCAAACCGGCAACTCCTGTTGCCCTCGGACTAACATTCCACTTGGTACAAAAGATCGGTCAGGTCACTTTGCCGGCCTTAGCTTCAGCGTAGGAGATTCAAGGCAGTTCTGCAAAGCTGCGAAGAGCTAAGCAGCGCCTTTTCGTTTTTCGGGCATATCTTCAAGCTCATTCTTCGTCCCAGTGCGGAGGCCAGTGATGATTCTCTTTATGCGGGAATCTTCACGTTTTTCTTTTACGCGAGCGAACATAGAACGGAGACGCTCGATCTCATCATCTTTTTCGTCTGCCATAGGGGAGTGTGTCTCCGAGCATTATATGCCGCTCTTGGCATGTCGGATGCTCAAGCCCGCTAATTGTCGTCAACCTCACGGGATCTTCAGAATGATGGGACCTGCTAGTGTGGTGGAACGCAGTGGCACGGGCAAACTGCGATGCGGATCAGCGTGTCCAGTTGGGCGACCACGGATGAGGATGTCGAGCGCAGCGTAGCGGCCATGATCCGAATCGCAAGGCGGAAGAATACCAGATTGCATGTCTGAAGCTTTCGAACCCGGCGTTTCGTGACTGGACCCTGCGTCAGGTTTGCTTCCACTCCGTCATGGACTTCAATTCGTCCATGATTTCCCTCAACCTCTGCTCGCGTCTCTCGTACTCGCCCGTGGCCGTGGTGTACAGTCTAGGTTTCTGAAAATACTCTAGATTCAGCTTCTGGATCTCCGCTATCTCCCGCCTCAGCGCCTCAACTCGCTCTCGGATGCCGCCGTCCATGGGGCGGAATTATACCCTCGTGTCTCGCGAGGTTAATTGGCCGACCGTTCTCGGCCGGTGCACTCCCACGCTCGGGGGCGATAACTTGCCACACGCTCGGATAGAATAGTTCCGGCCAGAGATCAGCCATGAACACTGCGGCGGTTCGTGCTAACTGGATAGATCAGGTTATCGACGGCAGATTTACCCTGCTCCAGTGGTTGGGCAGCTCTGCATCGAGGGATGTTTTCCTCACGGAACTGCAAGGGCCGGGATCGCAGAAGGTTGCGATTAAAATCACTCAGGCCGACGCTGACGGCCCCAACGCCTACCTTTCCCGCTGGCAGGTTGCGACAACCCTGTCTCATCCCCACCTGGTCCGCCTGTTTCACTTCGGACGCTGTCAGATCAATACCGCCCAGCGACTTTACGCCGTAATGGAATATGCCGAAGAGGACCTTTCACAGATTCTTCCGCAGCGCCCGCTCACACCTGACGAGGCTAGAGAGATGCTTTACCCGGTCCTCGACGCGCTTTCCTACCTTCACGAGAAAGGGTTCGTGCATGGTCACTTGAAGCCGTCGAACATCATGGTCGTCGATAATCAGGTGAAACTTTCTTGTGACAGCTTGTGTACGCCGGGTGAACCCGGCATCGCGAGGGCAGCGTCGAATCTCTATGCCCCACCCGAAGCCGAAATTTCTGCAGCCGCGGATACCTGGTCTCTCGGCGTTACCCTGGTCGAAGCTCTGACCCAGCGGCCGTTGGCGTGGGACAGAGCAACACACGGCGACCCGGTTCTGCCCGAGACCATTCCACAACCCTTCGCTGATATTGCCCAGGCATGTCTCCGGTACGACCCCGCGTGTCGATGCAAGGTCGCCGATATCAAGGCCCGTCTTGAACCCACCCGACCACTCCAGAAACCAGCCAGCAAGGACGGCAGGGAGGCGCCCGCGAAAGTTCGCGTGACGCTAATAGCCGCAGCGCTGGCCCTGCTTGCGATAATCACTCTCAAGTTCGGATCTCATCAAACGCGGACATCCCTGCCAACCCCAGCACAGCAAGCTCCACCCGCGATCACTACGATCCCGGCTCAACCTCAAGCTCCTAGGAATCAAAACCCCAAGGGCACAGTAGTAAAGGGTGCCGTAACCGAGCGAGTCCTGCCAGACGTACCCCGAAATGCAAGCAGAACCATTCAGGGCAGAGTCAAGGTGAGGATACGGGTTACGGTCGATCCAAGTGGCGAAGTTTCGAGTGCGAAGGTTGATTCGCTGGGACCAAGCAAGTATTTCGCCAACCTAGCCGTGCAAGCGGCGCGGCAGTGGAAGTTCAAGCCCGCCCAAGTCGATGGTCAGGCCGTCTCCAGCGTGTGGGTCTTGCGATTTCAGTTTGGACAAGCCACAATCGAGGTCACTCCGACCGAAGCCTCTCCCTAGCGCCTTTGCACCAGCCGCAGGGCTCGGCGTGTGCTGAAAGTGAAAGCTTTCTGCCTACGTTCGACACGTTTGGTGGGCCCGAGCGGGTACACGCGAAAACACCAGCTTGCTAAGCGGTAGTGGACTGATTTGAATTTAGTTCGAAGATCGCTTTGAGGTAGTTTTCTGTCGCCGTGCTTAACTCCGCAGCGAGATGGCGGTGCAGACTGCGATCTGGCGTGACGGATTGCCGTTCGGTGTAGGCCCTTAGCGCCTCTTGAGCCTCTTTCATTGCCTTTTCGGCTGTTCTCACCTTTTCGATGGTTGCCATGTTTTATGCCGCTCTTTCCGTCCCCCACTGCTCGCGTGGAAAGGAAACACTTTTGACATTGGAAGACGAACCGAGCTACCGATTGTCTACAGTGGCTGTTTCCCCTATCTGCTCTTCCTCTAACTGCTTGATCTTGCAAAGTAGCCACGAACGTAGCGTCTGCTCAAGCTCTGCCTCGGTGCCTGTTCGGTAAAGGCTATCCATGGTCTCGTGCGATTCGTTCAGCGGGATATGTCGACAAGGAACCGGCTGGCCACGGTCTTCCTCAGGAACAAGTTGGAGCAGCCGACATCCAGCTTCTGCGCAGGAATCCTTGCCACCTTTCAGACAGCTAGGTGAGTCCTCGAAAATAAGGGGAGGACGCCATGCGGAGGACCTGTACCCTCCCTGCTCAAGAAACTGGAGCTCCCGCCTCAACACCTCGAGAATCTCGCGACGGCTGCACATCGCCTAACCCCCGTGTCCGAAGTAAGCGAGTTCGCTACTTTTGGAACCATACGCTAACACCATCCCGGGCACCGTGATGTGAGTCACAAGTGCTTGTGACGGGTGTACCGAGAGGTAATTTGTTTCTCACATAAGAAAACGCCCGCGGTTGGACCTCAGTCCGAGCTTCCAGCGCGATTGTTGGGCGAAAACGGGCGATTTTCACTCACAATCGGTCAATGCATTATGAAAGAGCGCCCCGCTTCAGAAGGTTGAAGCTGGATATGATGTCGGGTGCGCTCCATGAGGGCATAGGCAAATCGGCTGGAGAATGGCACTTTACCTTAGGGGAAAATTTATCAACAGTTGTGCCAGTAACGGATCGCGATAACGTTATCGAAGAGTCGATGAAACCCCCGAAAAACGCCAAAATCCGCTTGACAAATCTTGAACCTGAAGTACAGTTTTAGGCCACGCGGCGGTTATAGCAATTGACCAACTGAAGCTCCCAAGGGTCTCAGCTTATCTCTGCTTAAAGGAGGGCATGTGGAAACTGCAATCGGAGTTTTTTCTTCACGCGATCACGCTGAGGAGGCTGTAAAGGAATTACGGCAACGAGGTGTACCGGAGCAGTCCATCGTTTATCTCACGCGTTCCGAAAACGAGGCTAAGAGCATCGCTAAGGAATTCGGTGCCACGGTAGGAGGTTTTGTGGGCGGGGCGGCTGGCATGTCGGCTGGGGTCGTTGCCGCCACACTGTTGCTTCCGGGCATAGGTCCGGTGTTTGCGCTGGGCTTCGGTGCAGCGGCGCTGTTGGGACTTGCCGGGGCCGGCGCGGGTGCGACTGTGGGGGCAAGTGCTGCCCAGGACCCCCAAGCTCCCCAGCCTACGCCGGATGAGAAGTGCTCCGAGGATGCGGCCTTTTTCCGAGAAGTCCTGAAAGAAGGCCGTTCGTTAATTGTGGTTCGCACCGAGTCGCAGGAGATTGCTACGTCAGCCTGCAGCATCCTCGATCGGTTAGGGATGGGTATCCAGGGCAAGACACCGACTAAGATGCAAACGGGAACGCGCCAAGTCGGTGACGTCACTGTGCTTGACATCAGCGGAAGGATCACGCTGGGTGAGGGGAATGTAATGCTTCGTGACATGGTTCGCGATCTCGCCGACAAGGGAAACAATAGGATCATTCTGAACTTGGGTGAGGTTAACTACATCGACAGTTCAGGTTTAGGAGAACTGGTTAAGACTCACACGACAGTTCGGAACAAGGGCGGCGAACTCAAGCTTACGAACCTGAATCAGCGGGTGCACGATTTACTGCAGATGACAAGGTTGTCTGCTGTCTTTGACATCCAAAAGGATGAAGCTAGCGCGATCAAGTCCTTTGGCGGGCGAACCGCATCTCAGGCGGTCGCATGAGTCGTATGGCTAGAGGTTCCGACGCAGGTGTGTACTGCTGCTGATTTACCCCTTCACCGTGAGTATTGGCCGCGCTTGGGGCGTTCATCTCCGAGTGCGGCTTTTTGTGTCTGACAGACTGCAGAGCCTAAATGCCGCTTATCGGTTGGAGCCGCGCCTGCGTCTCCCTTTCCGGACAATTGACGAAAACAGGCGATAGCAGCTCAAAACGCCCTTCAAAGGTCAATGAGTGACATGGCGATGTTTCGTCAACAACCGCATAGTTTCCAATGGCCAACAAGGACCATTCGTCGAGAATCGCCGAGCGTGCTCAGAACTCCAACCGAGCCTGAAAAGCGATCATGCGGGGACTGCTATCGCCACTAAACCGACGCCCAGCAACCCGGCCGGGGGAGCGATCATGGACGTGAGCGCTCCAAATCCACTCTGAGTAAGAAAATTTCTTCGTGACGAACCCCCTTTCATTCCAATCGGCTGACCCCTTGCGCGGGCCGCGCACCTGACGCCGGTTCAGTATCCCCCTCCGCCTTCCAAAAGCAAATCCAGTGAGATATTCTCTTGGGGAGGATATTCCCGAAAGATGAGCGACAGTGGCCAGAGCACCAGCGGAGCTTGGTGGAAACTCCCGCCGTTACATCGCTGGGGCAAGCTGCAAAAAAATGAGGATCGGGTAGTTTTGGTTCTGGCACTGGTCAAATATCTCGGAGCCCGACCGTGGGCAGCGGAATGGGAAGGAAAAACCGGAAGCGCGGCAAGCGGTGCACGGCAACCGGCGGCGGATTCGCGGCGAGCACGGAAAAGAGCTGCTGCGAAGGCGCGGGGAGTTGCTGGAACGCAGTTTTGCGCACGCCTATGAGACGGGCGGCATGCGGCGCGTGCACCTGCGCGGGCGGGAAAATATTCTCAAGCGCGTGCTAATTCACGTGGGCGGATTCAACCTGTCGCTGGTGATGCGGCAGTTGCTGGGCAAGGGCACGCCGCGCGGCTTGCAGGGACTCTCGGCGGATGCGTTGCTGATTTTATTACGGTTCTGGATGGCGATTCTGGAGTGCACACAACAGGAAAGCGTACCGCTGCCCGCGCTCCTGTGCTCCCGCGCCCTGTACATCGAAATTCTTATTCCGCTCGCGGCGGAGTGAAAAAACCACTTCTGCCACGGGTTGCTAGACGATTGGGGCAAGGAAGAAAAGAATACGGGCTTGGCTCAATCTGCTGCGATCAATCGGCGGTCGCGATGCGGCTCAGTGCGCGGTTGGCCAGTGCTAAGCTCGCACTTCTTCCCCGGAGCAGCACCGCAAGTTGGACAAGGGACAGCGAGTACTTGTTTTGGGCTGAGTTCTTTTTTCATGGCGCGGAGAGATAATGCCCTAAAACCAATGCACAAGAATGGTCAATCTTGAACACTTTATGTTGACGGGGAAACCTAAGAGTACGTTGATGGCGAATGGATGTGCTATGAAACTACGGATAGTGCTGGCTATAGCGACTCTGCTCGCCTCGTGCCCTCCGACCTTCGGAAAAACGTTGAAACCAGACCGCGTGATTTCCATTACCAGCTTGCAGCATCTCGGCAACAATAAGGGCAAGTCGTAGAGGGTTAATGCCAAATCGTGGGAGGAGGGAAAAACTTCTGGGTCGGAACCGACCCTTTACTATCAGTTGTTGTGTGGAACTGGTGCCTCCTATTTGGAGGTCGGTCAGCGTTACAAGGCGGCGGAAGCGTATGAGAATGGAACCAAGATTCTAGTGATCTTTGGGTTTAACCCCGACAGTACCGTCAATGACCTCGGCATCGGATGCGACATTGAATTTGTGCGATCCTTTGATAACCCCAAGAGCTAATTGCGCGTGATAATGCGTCGTAGCGAAAATGAGAACGGGGGCTGGAACGGGACAGTCTGGAACTGTTCGAAGCGAAGTGGACCGAAGTACCGGCCGCAAGCGACGCGGTGAATCTCGATTTCGTGCGCAACGTAGCGGGCAAGTCGCGGATTGCGGGCGAAGCTATCATCTGCCGGACGGCGAACAGTTCCCCAATCGCTGACGGACTGCGGGCTTTGCCCGTGACGGAACTGGAATAGAACACTGATGCAGGCCCAGTTCGCACGCCGCATCGGCGTCCCGCAGAGTTACCTATCGGCACTGGAACATGGGGAAAAGGAACCTGGCTCAGACTGCACTGCTGGCCATCAGCAAAGAGTTCGGGAGGTCAGTCGATTGGCTACCGGCCGGACGCCTTACGAGTCGTAAAGACGGAATTGCGATTGAGTTGGTTTTTGCGAAAAAGTGGACCGGCCAATTTACCGTGAGAGGTAACAATTTGCATCTTTGTGGAACCTGCTTTCTTCACCCGCAGAATCGGACGTGCTTAGCAGACTTTCCTTTACAACTCCCAGGACTGGACATAGACTTGGGGCCTGCGCCCCCCCGTGCGCAGGAGACGCCCGCGGCTCCAGGCGGGCAGAATGAGACCCAGGAGTAAGTCTGATGAATCCTCGTCAAAGAACCCTTTCTCTATTTTGTGCTTTTGCAACGTTGGTGTGGCTGTGCAATTCGCCGGCGGCTTCGGCTCAGAAGATCGCAGTGTTGACGTATCACAACGACAACTTCCGCACCGGCTGGAATCGCGGCGAAACCAAGTTAACGCCGGCGAATGTCGCCAGTTCATCGTTTCGGGCGTTGAAGTCGATCACGCTGGATGACCAAGTCGATGCGCAGCCGCTGGTAGTGCCGAATCAGCTGATCACCGCCGGCCCACATCAGGGAATGCACGACGTGGTGTATGTGGCAACCGAGGGCAACACGGTGTACGCCGTCGACACCAACAACGGCAGTATTCTGCTGAGTCCGAATTTCGGCACTCCGGTATCGTATCCGCTGGGCTGCGGCAACAATGGCCCGAACGTGGGAATTAACAGCACACCTGTGATTGACCGCGTGGGCAAGACCATGTACGTGGTGATTTACACAAATGAATCGAACGGGCCGGTGTATCGCATCCACGCACTCGACCTGGGCAGTCTGACGGACAAAGAGCCACCCGTGGTGGTGACCGGGTCGCACACGCTGACCGACGGTACGACCTTCAACTTTAATGCTACGTACCAGCGGCAGCGCCCTGCGCTGCTGGTGGCTAATGGGAATGTGTACGCGGGCTTCGGGAGCTTCTGCGACTTTGCCGCCAATTTATCCCGCGGCTGGCTGCTGGGATGGCAACTGAATTCGCTGACTCCGCTCGCGTCTAACCAGGTGTTTGACACCCTGGCGAGTTCGCCCGACGACTTCTTCCTTTCTTCCATTTGGATGTCGGGCTACGGGATTTCGGCCGATCAAACGGGGAATTTGTATTTCGTGACCGGGAACTCAGATTATTCGGGCAATACCTATAACGGGGTCAGCAATATTCAGGAAAGCGTAATCAAGGTGTCGGGAGACTTGACTCAGGTTCTGGATCTGTTTACGCCGTCAGATGAGAGTTCTCTCGACCAATCTGACGAGGATTTCGGTTCGGGAGGCGCGCTGTTGCTGCCACCCCAGCGGGGTTCAACTCCGAACCTGGTCGTGGCCGCGGGGAAGGAAGGGAACATGTTTCTCATGAACCGCGATGACCTGGGTGGGTTCAGCGTCACGAACAACAATGTGCTGGGAACTTTCTACATAGGAGGTTGCTGGTGTGGGCAGTCGTTCTTCGTGGACCCTTCCGACCTCGACGCGCGGGTGGTGTCCAGCGGCGGGAATACGGTCTCGATTTGGAAGGTGCAAACCTCTCCCAGCGTGACCCTCATCAATACCGCCAATTCCACGACATTCAACTCTGGACAAGACCCGGGATTCTTTACGAGTATTTCATCCAACAAGCAGGCAAACCCGATCGTGTGGGCCCTCTCGCGCCCCTTCGGCTCACCGTACTCAATCTATCTGTACGCCTTCGATCCGGAGGCGGGATTGAAGCAGCTTTTCAGCGGCCCGGCGGGAACGTGGCCTAACACCGGCGGCAACGCTAACCTGGTGCCCGTCGTCGCCAACGGCAAGGTTTTTGTTGCCAGTTACAGGCAACTGACGGCGTTCGGGCTGAAATGAGCGATCCGCAGTAAGAGACACCTTTTTAGCTGCCTCAAGGAAGGGGCGTTTCAGTGACTCGGCCCCCCGAGCGCGCTGCTCGAAAGGCTGTACAAACCAGCTACATCTTCACATGACACTGGCGGCGCTGTTTGTAGCCCACGCCACCCACACCTCGCTGACGGTAGCCCAACACGTCCCATTGCGATGGTAGTTGTTGCCAACGGTGCCCCGCAACCCGATGCGGGCACGGCTTTATAATTCACTATGGTAGGGACACTTGATGAACAGCACGGGTTGCCGGAAGAAAGATGCGTAACCACTGCCAAGCGATGACCCTGCTGACCGAGAAAGTGCTGTTTTTCCTCCTCGCGCTCGTCTTCTGCTTGGCCGCCGTCCCTGTATTTGCGCAAGGCGGCCCGCCCTACTACACCAATGATCCGGGCACGCCCGGCCATCTCAATTGGGAAATCAATCTCGGTTATATGCCCTTTCTCTACAGCAATCAGTCCGTTTCCCATACCCCTGACGTCGACATCAATTTCGGCATTGGCGATCGCATTCAACTCACTTACGAAAATGCCTGGTTACGCGTCCACAATCCTTCCGCCGCCACTGAGTTCGGCCTGGGTCAATCTAACCCCGGCGTCAAGTGGCGTTTCTACGACGCCGGGGAATCCGGCCTCTCCATCTCGATTTTCCCCCAACTCTTTCTCAACAACCCCAACAACACGGTCCGCCGCGGGATTACTCCCCCGACCGATACCTTCCTCCTGCCCTTTGAGTTTTCCAAGAAGTTTGGCCCCATCGATGTGGATTACGAAATCGGTTATCAGCTCGTCCACAAAGGACCGGACGGCTGGCTCACCGGCCTGGTCTTCGGCCACGATTTCACTTCAAAGCTTGAGATGGACATGGAGCTTTACTCCCAAGGCAGCTTCCATCCTTCCGCCTACCAGCCCACGATAGGCGTGGGTGGCCGCTACAAAATTCACCGCCCGGCGATCCTGCTTTTCATGGCCGGACGCAGCCTTGAACCCACCCGCAGCGATCAGTCTTACTTCGTCGGGTATTTCGGCATCCAACTCCTGCTGCCCTCCAAGTCCTACAAGTAAGGTTTTTCAACTGTTCGTGGATGGGGTGAGGCGCAACGATTCACCTAGTACGGAAATCTGGCTCTATTCGTTGGCTGCTGACTCAGAATCCAGTGACGGTCAGCTCTTCTGTTTCCGCAACATGAGGGTGCGAAAGGATGTGATGGTGTCGCCGTCCGTTCAGGGCACCTTGCCCGCCGCGTTGGGTGCGTGCGTGAGCTGCATCACATTTTCGAGTGCGATTTCTGTGGCAGTATGCGCCAAGTGCTAAGCTTCTGATCCAGGGATACCGAGCGTGCCAATGCAAGCCACGGTTAGCTCCGCAGCACGGAGAGACGAGCGCGAGTTGCGCGATGCGCGCTTCGCCATGCGTCTTTCCCTCATTGTCGGTTTGGCAATGCTGATCGGTAAGACCACGGTCTATTTCATGACGCATTCGGCTGCCATTTTTTCCGACGCGGCCGAATCCGTCGTCCACGTGATCGCCGTGGGCTTTGCCAGTTTTAGTCTTCGGCTCAGCACAAGATCGGCTTCCCCTCAATTTCTCTACGGTTACGAGCGGATCACTTTTTTCTCCGCTGGATTTGAAGGAGCCATGATCGTCGTGGCTGCGATCGCGATTCTTTATGAATCAATCCGGAAGTGGATCGCCGGGCTACAACTGGAGCACCTGGGAGCGGGCGCATTGCTGATCCTGCTGGCTGGAGTGCTCAATGCGGGCCTCGGTTATTATCTTCTGCGCACCGGCCGGCGCACCCATTCGCTCATTCTCGAAGCCGATGGCAAACACGTTTTGACCGATAGCTGGACCAGCTTTGGCGTGGTGGGAGGACTCGGACTGGTGCTGCTGACGCACTGGAAACCGTTCGACCCACTCGTGGCAATCGCTGTCGCCCTAAATATCCTCTGGTCAGGAGGGCGCTTGGTCTGGCGCTCGGCAGTCGGGTTAATGGATTATTCTGATCCCACGGCCGGCCGGAAAATTCGGGACAAGCTCGATGCAATTTGCTCGGAACTGGCCATCCAATACCATGGCGTACGCTTCCGAACCACCGGATACCGCCAGATTATTGAAGTGCACTTGCTGTTCCCGCGCCTGACATCGGTCAGCGAGGCCCACCGCCTCGCAACCGTTCTCGAAGAACGCCTGCCCGTCGAACTAGGGATGCCCGCCGAAGTCATGACTCACTTGGAGTCCTTAGAAGACCATGCCGATGTCCACCACGAACAGCACTACACCGGGAAACCTGAGTAGGCTCGGGACAGTGTTCGGAAAGTCGGTAACCCGGCTGAACTTTTCGCGCCTATCGCCCCAACTGCCAAGGACTTGGTCTCAGGGTGTTCCTTGTTTTCGGTTGAGTTGAACCGGAAAACGGCATCATTATGCGCGCATCTCGCCCGCCCATGACAGTGTAAACGGTGACGTAACTCACATTGATGAGAGTCGTGCGTCACTGACTTCCAGAAACTCGGAATGCTAAATTCGCGCCGTCCGACCTGTAGCTCGCAGATCACCGCGTTTTACGACGGGGCGGCTCCGGGCTTACCCATAAACCAAGGAAAGGAGAACGCCCATGTTTGCACGCATTATTGAGTTTGCTCCGAAGTGGGAAAAGAAAGAGGAGTTCATCAAGACCCTCAAGAATGAGGTTTTACCCATTCTGAAGAGGCAGACTGGCTTCCTGGAAATCATGCCATTTTTCCCGGAAACCAAGGATGAGAAGTGCGTCAACATCACTCTGTGGATGGAGAAGAAGGATGCGGAGCGCTATGAGCGAGAAGTGTTTCCGAAGGTCAATGACATCCTGAAGCCCTATCTGACCACCCCGATCACTTGGAAGCTGTACAACGTCGAGACCACTGTATGTGAGCACTTTGTGAATGCTCTCGCGGCCTGAGCGAAGGCAGGCGTACGTGGGCCGGAGCAGCGGATTCGTTGCTCCGGCTCCTACTTCGGATTGATTGCGCATCAAGGTGCATCTTCTAGTTTGGGAGCAATCCCCAATTGGATAGACGCCATGATTTAGAAGCGAGGACGCAAACGGTCTTTTGGAGGCTTGAAAGTGCCTGAAGATTCCTGTCCGAGCACCACTGACACAAAAGCGCGGCCAATCGGGAGTCTTTCGAAAAATGGCGCACTTGCGGTTGGCACCTGTATGGTCCTCCTAGACGAGGTTTTCGCCCAACAGGGCGGCGGTTCTGCTTCGACGCCGGCTGTCCAGGCTTTGCAGGCAGCCTTGACCGGCCCAATTGCCACCGGGTTGGCCTTAGTCGCCATCGTTGTGGGCGGCCCGATGTTCGCTTTTGCCGAAGGCGCGACCCAGCGCAAGCTCACTGGCCTCATCTTCGGCGTAGGTATCGCAGTCGGAGCGGTCAACTTCATGGCTTGGGTGTTTCCGTGAGGCTTGAACAGTGGGCGTGGCTCCGGCGAGGGTTAAGGAAGGTTGGCATCTGGCGTTCGCATAGCTGGATGCACAAACCATGAGGAGTGGCGACTTTGGCCGCTTACGGTCAGTGGATAACGAAGTCTGCGCGCATCGGCGCATCATTCGGTGGTGTCGCCGGATTTCTCTATGCAGCTTACGTCATGGCGACCAGCGCCAACCTCGGCTGGACGGATGTATTAGACGCAGTGGGGTCCGTTGTCGCGGTGTTTATATTCGCGGTCATAATCGGTAGCTTTTGCATCGCAATCGGTTGCCTGGCTGGGCTGGTTTTGGGCGTTGTTTCGTCCCCTCTTGGTCATTTATTGAAAAGCGCCAGAGTCATGCCTTCCGGTCCACCGGCGTAGCGCTTTTCTGCGATTGGCATTCAAGACGGGAATATCCGGCGGTCTCAACTTACCTGGCTGGGGCACTCGACGTTGGTCACGCCGGGCAATTCCTGCAACCCGGCCTTCCGACCCTCGCGTTCCGCAAAAGCGAGCATCTCCTGCTCCCGTTCCGGAGAAATCTCCGGACGCCGGTAGCCCGCTACTAATTCCTCCACCCTCTCCCGTGCGCGCTCCAGAATGTCGGATGCAACCCCGCTCGCGCCGCGATCAATGACCGCCGAAGGGAAGTGCTGCTCCTGGCGAAACAGTGCGCGTGTTTCCTTTAACTTCAGAAAATCTCCGCGCAGCCCAGTTTGCGCAAACATGGCGACAGCCAGCGACTCCGCGCGCGGCTCAATGCCTGCAATCAGCCGTTGCGCTGATGCGATTGCCTCCGCATCGATCACCAGCTTCTCGATGCTGTGGCAGGCCAAAAAGTCCAACATTCCCGCCCCGGAAATCATGTTGATGCCGGCTAGCGCCCCCAGCACCGCGGAGATGCCACTCTCCATCTCCACCTGTGCATCGACGGCTTTGCCATCGCCCGCCACCAGATAGGCGTGCGTGGGCAATCCTAGATGCTTTCCGACTTGCGAACATGCCAAGTCCAGCATCGCGGTTTCGATCGCGCCCATGGGCGTCTTTCCGGTGCGCATATCGAAAATCGCCGGAGCCCCTCCCCAGACAATCGGTGCCCCGGGCGCTGCCAACTGGTGAATCGTAATCCCACTGATGCACTCCGCCGCATGTTGCACCACCGACCCCGCCAACGTGACCGGAGCCGTCGCCCCAGCCAGCGGCATGCTGACAATTTCCGCAGGCACTCCCGCCCGCGCCAGGTCCACCAAGTTCTGCGAGGCAAACTCAGACCAGTTCAATGGGGGCGAGGGACAAACATCAAAGACCGCCCGCGGCCTCTGCCGGAGTGCATCGCTCCCTCCGCTTTCGATCGTCAGCAGTTCCAGCAGCGTATGCAGACTGGAAGCAGAAAACGCTCCCGTGACCACCGGCTTCGCCGAATACCACAACACCAGCAGCAGGCGATACCAATCCCCGATTTCCTGCGGCACGTCGTTGCACACCATCGCCGTTGACTGCGCAGCGAATTGCGGCAGCATCTCCGCCACCTGCACCAGCCGCACCAGATCGCCCGACTGCGCCGGCCGCGACTGCTGGGTCTCGGAATCAAGAATGTTCAGGCAGGACGAGCCGGGATCAAAGTGGACCTCATCTCCTCCGTAGCGCACCGCGGGCATCCCTGCACGGTTGTAAAGGCTGAATTCGTGCGGTGCCGACTCTACCATCCGGCGTGCCAACACCTCAGGGATGCGCGCCACACCGTTCTCGACCGTCACTCCCGCCGAACCCAGCAGATCCACTACGTACGGTGCCACCCGCACTCCCGGGTCCTCGATGAGCTGGAAGGCTTCGCCTAGAATCCGTTCCACCAGCGCTCGGTCGAGCAATTCCAGCTTCGGTCTCATACCGGCTCCGCCACCGCGCTCCGCGTCTTCTGTTCCATCAGGCTTCGAGCCAGCGCCACCGCGCTCATCGCGTCTTTGGCGTAACCGTCTGCGCCAATCTCCTCCGCCCACTTCCGCGTTACCGGTGCGCCCCCAACCATCACTTGCACCTGCGATCGTAGTCCCGCTTTTTCCAGCGCCTCGACTACACCCCTCTGATTGCGCATGGTCGTGGTGAGTAAAGCCGATACTCCTACGATGTCCGCGTTAAGCTCCCGCGCCTTGGCCGCGAACTGCTCCCCGGTCACATCCACCCCGAGATCGTGCACCCGAAATCCATGCGCCGAAAGCAAGGTCCCCACGAGCATCTTCCCGATCTCATGGATATCGCCCTGGGTCGTCCCCAGTATTACCACGCCGGCCATCGGCCGCTCCGTTCCCAGCTTTTTCAATTCCGGATCAAGCACGGCCATCGCTGCCCGCATCGCCTCAGCCGATGCCATCATGTCTGGCAGAAACATCTTCCCCTGCCCGAACTGCTCGCCCACCGCATGCATCCCCGGCACAAACCCGTGGTTGATCGCTTCCAAGGGAGCGATCCCCGCCGCAACCGCCTGCCGGGCCAGTGCAGAAGCCGTATCCGGTGCCCCGTCAATAATGCTCTGCCGCATGGCAGAAAAAGTGTCGTCTGACATTAAAGGCCTCTCGGCTATGCTGACCGACCGGAACTACACAAGTCTGTGATCACGATCACATTCCGCGACCAGATTTGAAGGTTGCCCTTCGGTGGCGCTCTTAACGCCCGACGATTTTGCGATTACACACGCATAAACTCCGGGCGGTAATCCTTCCATATCCCTGTTGCTGGCGAGATTATCCGGACAGGAGCCGCTTCAGCGTATTTCGCGGTCCTCGCCCATTGCCACGCGTGTTGAATTTCGGAGGATTCGAAGTAGCGCGTCTCGGACTGGAGAACAGCGGCTCCCGCCGTGAAAATGTCCACAACCTCTTCCCAGCGATGCGCTCCGACAACCGCCATCCGAGCGATATGATCCGTGTGTTTTTGGAGAAACCGAAGGTCCTCCCAGCGTGCCTTCCATTCCGCTCCGCGCATTTCTGTAAGGTCCGCGAGGATGCCGATCGGGTGGTTCTTATGTTGTGCGATGAAGAACTCAAGCTGCGGCTCGAATGCTTTGAGGTCTTCCTCCGACAGCGTTCCGGCCACCCTAAAACCGAATGCGGCTCCTCCAGTTTCCCTAAGTCGTTCAATCACAGGCGCACCTCTTGTTTTGATTAGAAACGGCGGTTCTTCTTGCTTGCGGTCAAGCTCGGGTGAGGGCAGTCAGCACGACCAGTAACAGTAAGACGAATATCAGGACACCGCTCCCCAGCAGCACGATTTCGCTAAGTATGTCGGGTTTCAGTAGGTCTGCCCGTTGCATTTCATTTCCTCCTGTCTACAACACCGATCAATCTTGTCAGCAATATGTCGAAACTCCGACCTCATTGTTTGTGCTTATGGCAAGGGTCTGCCTCATCGCAATCTCTACCCGGGATACGCTCCCGTAATGGTTGGAGATGACCCGCAAGGCGCCAATACCGTGCTCGGCCATCTTCTCAATGGCTTCATAGACCAATCGTGTCGGAAAGTTTCATCCGCTCTCCTAATCCATGCAGTCACACGCAAGTTCGGCGTGAGTTCTTTGGTCTTCACGACCACATCATGCAACGTCCCCAGCCGCGAAAATGCTCAATATTGCTCATTCTCCACACATTAGACCAGGCGGTAATTTCATCGGGCGGGGCAGTGGCTCTTGCCAATTTGTGAGCAAGAATGAATATCCTCGCTAAGCACGATCCTGCCAAATGTTTGCAGAATGTATACCCACGTTGGGAGAAGTCCGGTGAAGGCGCCAACCGCCTGAGCCAAGAACCATCGCGATTTCGACGCGAAGAAATTCCTTGCCACTATCGGCGAGGGTAGAAAAGCTGTGGCTTTTCCCAAAAAACAAACGATCTTCTCGCAGGGGGAGGGGGCTGACGCGGTTTTCTATATCCAGGAAGGCAAGGTTCGACTCACGGTTGTATCCAAGATTGGCAAGGAAGACGGCCTGGGGATATTGGGCGAGGGAGAGTTTTTCGGAGAAGGTGGCCTGGCTGGACAGTCTTTACGCATGGGGTCTGCAACCGCAATAACGGATTGCGAACTTCTGCGCATTGATAAGAAGGCGATGATGCTTGCGCTTCACCGGGAACACACATTCTCCGATCTGTTCGTAGCGAATCTGCTGGCGCGAAACATCCGGCACGAAGAGGACTTGGTCGATCAGCTTTTCAATTCCAGCGAAAAAACGCTGGCCCGGCTTTTGCTGTTGCTTGCTCACTTCGGCAAGGAAGGTGCGCCCGAGCCTGGAGTCCCCAGAATCAGTCAGGAGACCCTCGCTGAGATGATCGGCACAACCCGGCCGCGCGTCAGTTGTTTCATAAACAAGTTCAGAAAGTTGGGCTTCCTTGATTATGGCGACGGCGGGCTGCAAGTTCATAGTTCACTGCCAAATGTCGTTCCCCACGGCTAGTGGCACGCCGCACTCCCACGAACCAAGTTTCCAGACAGCGACGGGCAAATCAGGCACTTGCCGCATCTAATCCGGCCAGTGGAGTTATTTTCGTCGCAACCAGCACCTCCAACAAGGTGGCCGTGTTACGAACACTTCCCGAGATGGACACGAGTGCTTCTGAGACGAGGGGATGTTGCCCTGCCAGCGAGTCAAGACGGTCACTCACATCGTAGAGTTGCTGAATTTCGTGCAGAATCGTATTCGCATGCATGCAATACGCGGCTTTCAGGAGAGCCTAAGGAGAGGAAACTTCAGATGGGCTGACTTAGTTCAGGGAACCTGAAAGAGGAGAAGGTGGTAACCACCTCATTTGCATTCTATCACGTGCCCAGCCCTGAGCGTCGCCGTCCTTAGGGCCTGCAAATGATCTCGCTGCCGTGCCAGCCTTAACTGTGCCATACGCCCACCGGTTACTGTTGAGAAATCGTAATTACACCAACCAGCCAGAACCGTGGCGGGCGAGATCGGATGACGGCAAAACACTAGGCACTCCCCAACCCGTGCGCTACTCACCCTGCCCGCTGCCCACCGACAGCGTAGGCACTCCGTTCTTGCAGCATGGATCAGGCTCGCCTCGACCGGCGACATCTTCTGATCGAGGGCCTTGGCAGCTGCAATCACTTCGCTATTCGGTGAACCCGCTGCGGCCCACTTCTCGACACTCGGCACTGGCCACGGCCAGAAATCGCCGCATGTCAGGTTCGAATCCTTCCGCGTCCAGACTGCACCAAGCAATAATCTCGATTCCTGCTATAAAATCCCTACGTGGGAACCCCAGGGAACTGAATACGCAAGTGCTGAATGCCGACTTCTGATAACCAATCCGTTGCGACGACTCTACCCGCCCGCTACTACACCGACCCTGATTTGTTCCGCGACGAACTCGAACGCTTCTACTGCCAAGCCTGGATCTGCGCCGGGCGTGCCAACCAGGTCCCGATGCCGGGCGACTATTTTCTGCGCGAGGTCGCGGGTGAAAGCGTCATCATTACTCGCGACGGGAGTAGCTCGTTGCGGGCGTTTTTCAACGTGTGCCGGCATCGCGGTACCCGCATCTGCGCCCGCGCCGAAGGACATTTCCCCGGACGGATCCAGTGCGGTTATCATGGCTGGACTTACGGACTGGACGGGAGCCTCATCGGCGCTCCCCACGCCCACGACGGTTTCTGCCGCGAAGACTATCCCCTCAATCGTGTTCATGCTGACGTCTGGGACGGGCACGTCTTCCTCAACCTCAGCCCCGAACCCGTTCCGCTTACAACTCAGTTAGAAGATCTGCCTCAGAAGTTCCTGCACTGGCAAATGGCTGAGCTGCGCACTTATCGGCGCATCGACTATGAGGTGAAGGCCAACTGGAAGCTGATTATGCTCAACTACAACGAGTGCCTGCACTGTCCCATTCTGCATCCGGCGCTCAGTGCCATCACCGATTACCTGTCTGGCGAGAACGATCAGCCCCATCGCGGCTACATCGGCGGGTCCATGGAATTTCAGGGCGGCGCCCAAACCATGAGCAGGGACGGTAAGCTGCGGCGTGACTACCTTCCTGGACTCACCGCCGACGAACGCACCCGAGTTTATTACTACGCGGTTTTTCCTAATCTGCTGCTAAGCCTCCATCCGGATTACATCATGACGCACACGCTGTGGCCGCGTGCCGTGGATCGTACTGATGTGATCTGCGAATGGCATTTCCACCCTGACGAAATGGCCAAGGCTAACTTCGAAGCCGATGATGCGGTTGAATTCTGGGACATCACCAACCGTGAAGACTGGGCCATTTCAGAGCTCTCGCAGGCCGGAATCAAGTCTCGCGCCTATAAACCCGGCCCTTATTCCCGCTGCGAGGCGCTGCCCCGCGCCTTCGACCAAATGGTGCTGGATCGCGAAAAGCAGGGACTCAAGAAACACGTCCGCTAAACGACTGCGCCAGGCCAATCCGGGTGCTGGGGGAAGGAAATCCATCCGTACCGCCGATCAGGGCGGCCATCCTGCGGCCGCCCTTTTCTTGATCGCTGGGTCAGCAGGGCGGATGAATTGACCGCAGCAGGTTCCGCTGTCTGGGACGGTCGATAAGCACTAGCTTGATAGTTGAGTTTGCCGGGCCTGCCGAGGCCCGGCTTTTTTTATGTCTTCGAGGATGCGGCCCAGCGCTTGGCGTCGTTCGACATGGCGGCGAAGTCAGACCGCGCCATGATCTTGTCGTTGCCGGCTTCCTTGCGGATCTCGTCCAGCAGACGTAGCGATTCGTGATAGTGGTCCAAAGCCAGCGAATTGCTTCCGCTAAGACGTGACACCGTTGCCAGCAGATATTCTGCCCTCGCCTGTAATGATCGCAGACCCAGCTTTTCACTCCGGGTCTGTGCCCGCTCCAGCTCCAGCCGGGCCTGCGGCAGAGCTTTGGTGTTGATGAAAGCTTCGCCCAAATCCAGCGAACACTGCACGGCCTCGTACTTGAGTCCCTGGCTTTCGGCCTGCTGCGCCAGATCCTTCAACGTGGAAATGGCGGATGATGACCGTCCCTGCTGCAAATCGTTGCGTGCCAGGGCCAGCTTGCCCAGCAGAGTATTCTCCGTGTCCTTGGCGCGAGTCGCTGCCTGGAGCGACTGTTCATACAGTTCCCGCGCCGCCTTGTAATCGCCGCCATAGGCTGCGCTGTCTCCCTGGAAGCGCAACAGTTGAGCCACCAGACTGTCGTTCTTCAGTTCGCGGGCCAGCGCCAAGCCTTCATCCAGACTTGCTTTTGCTTCATCCCCGCGGCCCGCTTGCGCCAACGATTCTCCGTAGCCGCTCAGAATCTCACCCATCCAATAACTACGATCCTGGAGGTCACGAAAC
Source organism: Terriglobales bacterium (assembly GCA_052147055.1). Lineage (GTDB taxonomy): Bacteria > Acidobacteriota > Terriglobia > Terriglobales > Acidobacteriaceae > JABCZH01. Next base: position 26,863 of record JBKQLO010000020.1, on the reverse strand, counting down.
GTCTTCAACGCTTCCTGCCGCGCGTTCAAGGCGGCGCCGTAGCGTCCCTGATAGGCGAATACACTGCCCATGTCATAGGAGGTGACGGCAGCGCCACGCTTGTCGCCCGTGCTGCGCCGCAGGTCCAGCGCCTTCAGATACTGCGACAAAGCTTCATCGTACTGACCCAGCTTGGTGTCGGTCGCAGCCAGGTTGCGAATGGTCTCGGCAATGTCGTCCGGCACTTTCAGCTTTTCGCGAAGTTGTAGCGCCTGCTGATAGTAGGTCAGCGCATCCTGATATTGTCCCTTCGAAAGGTACGAAGTGCCGATATTGTTCAGGATCATGGCCTGGCTGGACTCATCCGCCAGATCGCGATTGCCTTGCAGCGCTTCCTTGTACAACTTGAGCGCCTCGTCGGGCTGCGCCGCATCCTGGTAGAAGTTCGCGAGGTCGTTCAGGGTGTCCGCCACGCCTCGTTTGTCGCCGATCTCGCGCCGGATCTGTAGCGCCTCCTTGTAACTGGCGAGGGCCGCCTCTCGCTGGCCCATCATCACCTGCGCCTGCGCACTTTCGTTCAGGCTGACGGCGATGCCGCGCTTGTCGCCAATCTGCTTCTTGATCGCCATCGACTCTTGATAGTTGCGCAAGGCTTCCTGGGGCTTGTCCGTAAGCCGGTAGGCCACGCCGATGGCCTGGAGGATGGCTGCCTTTTCTTCCTGGTTGTCGAGTTGAATGGCAAGAGTCAGGGCGCGATTTAGAAAGTCCAGACCATTTTGCGGATTGCCACTCTTGATTTCCACCCGGCCGCTGGCCAAAAGTGCATCCACATATTTCGGATCCTGCTCCAGCACCTTGGCCAGATGCAGCCGGGCATTGTCAAAATCGTTGGCGTCTTCGTAGAGCGAAGCCAGCGTAAATTGAACGTCCGGATCCTCGGGCGACACTTTCACAATATTCTGATAAGCCGCGATGGCTTTCTGAGTGTCGTTCTGAATGCGGGCGTTGCTGGCTTCGATCAGATATTTTTCCGACGTCGGCAAGGGCGCGCTGAGTTCCACGGCGCGGCGCGAATAGCGCTCGGCTTCATTGTCGTATCCCAGGTTGGCGTAGGTTTGCGCCAGCCGGGAAAACGCCAGGGCAAATTCCGAATCTTCCTGAGTGGCAGAGTCAAATTTCTTTTGTGCCTCCAGATTGTTCCCCTGGCGTACCAGTTCAATCCCCTGGTTGTAATCCCGCAAGGCTTCGGTGGACTTCGACGATGGCCGGAAGGCCTGTGCCTGGAGTTCCTTCACGATTTCCGGAGAGAGCGCGAGGTTTTCGCGGATGGACTGGGCCAAACGGTCCACCGCCGCCAGTAAATCTTTTTCAGACTGCGCCTCCGCCTTCAGACTGGAGGTGCGTTCGCGCTTCAGGTCCTGCAAGGTGGCATCAATACGAATCTGATCGCCGACCTTGACGTACTCGCCCCACACCAGCGTCTGTGCGTTGCTGAACTCCCCCAGTTGCCGCAGCATTTGCGGATCAAGCTGGGAATTCGGATTGAGGTGCAGGTCTCTCAGGACCTGGTGCAGGCGATCGGGGGAGACCATGCGCAGGCTGGCCGATTGTCCCACGTCGGTGCTCAACATCTCGGCGAGACTGGATCCTAGCCAGTCCAGGCTGGCGTCTCCTGAAGCATTGCGGAACGGCAGGATGGCCAGCGACGCCACTGGGCCATGCGCCTTTTTGCCGGTGTTGGGCAAGAGCCTGCCACGCAGCATCCATCCCGCAACTGCGACGACAATTGCAAGCACGACCGTCGCTACTTTCCAGACCGGGAGAGTGATCTTAGAGGTTGGGAACCGCGCCGAGATCAGCGACGCCGAAACCGGACGCTTCCCCTGCCAGGCATCGAGGTCGTTCAGAATCTCCTGCACGGTCTGGTAGCGCAGAGTTAGGTCGCGTTCCAGACACTTGCCCACAATGTCGCTCAATCCCTTGGCAATCGAGGGATCCATGTCCACCGCGGGAATCGCCCGTTCCTGGCTGCGTTTGAGCAGGCTGGCGATCGCGGTGTCCGCCTTGTAGGGAGTATTGCCCGTGAGCAACTCGAAGAACACCAACCCCAGCGCGAAAATGTCAGAGCGCTGATCGAGTTCCTTGCCGACCGCCTGCTCCGGCGACATGTACTCCATGGTCCCGACCAGGGCGCCGGTATTGGTCATGCCATCTGAATCCACCGACCGCGCCAGACCGAAGTCCATGACCAGCGTACGACCTTGCAGATCACGCATGATGTTCTGCGGCTTCAGGTCGCGATGAATCACATTAACGGCGTGCGCCGCATAGAGCGCAAAACATACCTGGCGAATCGTCTCCACCGCTTCTTCCGAAGTGAACTTGCCGTGCTCCATCAGCAGCCGCCGCAGGTCGGCTCCTTCAATGAACTCCATCGTGATGAACTTGACCCCGTCCGCATCCGCCAGATCGTAGATGCGGATCACGTTTTTATGGGTCACTTGGTGGGAGAGCAGAAGTTCCTGCTTGAAGCGGGCAACAATCGCAGCGTTCGATGCCAGGTCCCGGCGAATCACTTTCAGCGCAACAAAGCGGTCCAGTTCGCGGTCTTTCGCTTTGTACACCGCGCCCATGCCGCCTTCGCCCAGAAGCTGCAAAATCTCGTACCGTCCGCCGAGCACGTCGCCGATCTCGAGGATGGCTGCGCTGACGAACATGCCGGCTGGAGTTCGGGTGGCCGGGGCAGGTGTGCGGACCACGTCGATCAGCGTGGCATCCAGGTCGACGAGAGTGGCGTAAGGATCGTGAGGAGGGGGACTTCCCGGATCAGGGTTTACCGGGATGTCGCTGGAAGAACTCTCGCCCTTGACGGGCGCGCGCAGGCCCCGCGAATCTGCATCTGGAGCGTCATCGCGCGGGGTTTTCGGTCCCTCCATGTGGTCACCCGATCAGCCGTGCAGACTGCGAAAATCAAATTACTTCACCCAGCCAAACTCATGCTTCTAAAGCTGAAAGTATATACCTCTAGGCTGGCTGAGGGAGGGGGAAAACCCATTGTACTCGCCCGCCAAGCCACTTGCCTACAGCCAAATATCTGCCTGCGGGCCTGCCTTTCCCCCTTTTCCATTTCGGTAACGCCCGACAAAGATATTTCACCAACCACCGCATAGTTTCCGAGTTTCCGACGATGCGCCCGGAATGCAACAGAACCGTGGACCAGGATTTTTGGGGAGAATCATTTCACTGCCGCAGATGCTCATCCCAAACCGACTGCAAAAGCCCCGAAAGCTCCGGCGAAGCCTGGCGCTAAGACAACCAAGCCGAACTAAGTCTTCAGTTTTGGGGTTTCTGCGTTATTCGAATCGTGTAATAGTTTTGTAATGTGCTGGACATCACCGCGAAAAACTTCTGCTGAGGGGTAGGCTCCAAATAGAAGCCTATGGAAATTCACCCAAAAGGAAGTCGTGCTCGCATCTTGCTGAGTTCGGTCTTCGGGCCTTACGCGCAAGACGACGAATTTGGCAGCCGCTCCATCAATCCCATGGAGCTCTATCACAATCAGGTCACCCGCGCCCAAGGCAGCTTCTCGCTGCGCATGTTCCATCGCTCCTGGGGCATCATGCTGATTCAAGCAAATATTTCGGCGCCTTGCAGCGTGCTGGATTTTCCTACGCGCGAGACCTTTGCTCAGGAATTAATCACCAACCACTATGACATCGTTGGTATCTCTTCCATCATCGTGAACGTGTTGAAGGTCCGGGAGATGTGCCGAATGGTGCGAGAACTATCGCCGAATTCCGTGATCGTGGTGGGCGGACACGTAGCCGCCATTCCCGGTCTGGAGCGGATGATTGATGCCGATCACATCGTGCGTGGGGAAGGGATCGCCTGGATGCGCCGGTACCTGGGGGAAGACGAGCATGCGCCGATCCGCCACCCCGCCATTGTTTCCGGTCTCGAGACCCGCATCATGGGAGTGCGCCTGCCACAGCGAAAGGGCGGCACGGCAGCAACCATCATCCCATCGGTGGGCTGCCCCATGGGCTGCAACTTCTGTACCACGTCCGCTTTTTTCGGCGGCAAAGGAAAGTTTGTCAATTTTTACCAAACCGGCGACGAGCTGTTCGAGGTGATGTGCCGGATCGAATCCGAGATCAAAGTGCATTCTTTCTTCGTGATGGACGAGAACTTCCTGCTTCACCGTTCACGCGCCATGCGTTTGCTGGAGCGCATGAAAGAGGCTGGCAAGAGCTGGGATCTCTCAGTCTTCGCTTCCGCTAATGCCATCCGCAAATACACCATGCTGGAGCTGGTCGAACTGGGCATTTCCTGGGTATGGATGGGTTTGGAATCTCCCGCGTCCAGCTATAACAAGCTGCAGGGCGCGGACATTGGGCGACTCACGCAAGAGCTTCGCGAACACGGTATACGAGTGCAGGGATCGACGATCATCGGACTGGAGCACCACACCCCCGACAACATCGTCGAGGAAATCGAATCGGCAGTCGGCTACCAGACTGACTTCCACCAATTCATGCTCTACACGCCGGTTCCCGGCACGCCGCTTCACCAGGAAATGGCCGAACAAGGCCGTTTGCTCACGGACGTTGACTTCGCCGATATCCATGGGCAGTACAAATTCAATTTCCAGCACGGTGCAATCTCCCGCGATGATTCAAAGCGGTTTCTGGATTGGGCGTTCCGGCGCGACTTCGAGCGTAATGGGCCGAGTCTTTATCGCATGTGCCAGACCATGCTTCAGGGCTGGCAGCGCTACAAAGACTACCCCGATCCCCGCGTCCGGGAGCGGTTTACGCGAGAAATGAAGAAGCTCAGCAGCGCATACAATGCGGCGTTGTGGGTAATGGAGCGAGAATTCAAGAAAGTTAATCGCAGCGTGAGTGAGCAGATTCACAAGCTGCGCCGCGAAGTCGAGAAGGAGTTCCCGGTCATCGCTCGCTTCACCGCCGCTGCGCTGGGCCCGATCTTGTTGTGGTCCACACGCCGAGAGGAGAAACGGCTGGCGTCGGGGCGCACTTACGAGCCTCCCACCTTCATCGAGCGCCGCAATTGGATTTCAGCTTTGTAGCCTTTCCGCCGGTTGGCTGCTAAAGCAATGGTTGAAACTTGATAACCGGCCAACGCATGCGTTAGCGAGCAAAAGAAAAGCCACCCGCAGGTGGCTTCTTCTTTCGTTTGTCAATGGTTACTTGCCGAGCGTGTAGGTGCCCGCGCAATCCCAGGTTGCGCCGCCTGCACCATCACCCTTGCCGGCGCAGGTGCCTTCACCTTTGAGCGCGGCAAATTTCCCGGTGCCGCCCATCATGGTCCACTTGTTGCCCCCGGACACAAATTGTCCATCTTTCACCACGCCCTTGCTCGAGTTGGAGTAGTGGTAGAAAATCTTGTCGCCATTTTCCGCGGTCACCACGAACACCCCATGCCACGTGGTCGTGTTTCCCATGGTTTCGTTAAATTGTGTGCCGGCCCCTTCTTTCTCATTCACGCCGCCGACTTCGCCTTTGGTGGCGGTGCAAGTCGTCTTGGTGACCGCATAGGTATGATTCGCCTTGTCGCCCACATCGATGCTGTGTGCGTCTGAAGGCTTGGGACAATTCCATTGCGACGACGACTTCTCCTGCGCCAGCGACCACGATGCCAGCAGCAACACCGAGCAGCCAATCAACCATAAATTACGCATGTTCTCATCTCCTTTGAGTTTGAAGTCAACCTAAGACCCTGGATCGGATCTACTGAAATGCCTTTTGCAGAATCATCCAGCGGACGTACGCAAAACGCCTCACTCTTTTCCAGGCGGGAAAGCCAGATGTCTGCGAATGGATACTGTGAACTGTATGCCTTTGACAAGACAAGTCAAGAAAAATCAGAATGCTCTGTTTTCTTCAGAAAGCCAGTGCCCAGCGGATTCAAGAGAAGCCAGATATGTGTCTCGTGACCCTCGTCCTGTTCCTTCCGCTTCTAACTAACCCCAATTTCGCTGAGGCGTTAGCTAAAGTGCACACTCCATTCACGTTTTATCGCCTGGAAGTAGGCCGAAAGGCTCTTTTCTAATATTGGGTCGGCAGGCTAGGATGTTGGGCGCTTGACGAGGGCGAGTGACGAAAAACCCACGGCAACCTCCGATCGAACGGCATAGAAAATCTGGAAGGACACAAGGACAATGACAATGACTCGAATTCCAAGGATACTTGCAGCGGTAACTTTGGGCGCCCTGCTTCTGGCGGTTTGCGCAGGCAGCGCCTTTGCAGCGACTCATTATTATGTCGTGACCGACGATGACAACGCTGTTACCAACAGCGTCTCCGTATATGAGGTAGCGGGAATTTCGCTGACCCACTTGACCACGGTGCCGACTGGCGGAACCGGCCTCGGAGGGGGATATTTTGCTGAGGTCCATCAATCCGTTGCGAAGGACGGCTCCAACACCTGCGTTTTCGCAGGAGACGCGGGTTCCGGGGACATTGCGGCGTTGAAGGTGATCGGCGCAAGCCCTTATCTGCAAGTGGTGGGTAATTATGTCTCCCCGGATGGTGACCAGGGCAACGTGGATGGAATTGGGATCACAATATCGGGCGGCTACCTCTATGCTAATTACACGGCCACCCCAAGCATCGGCGTGTGGAAGATTAATCCAGGATGCACGCTGGTGTTTGTGACCCACCTAACCGGTACCAGCGGACTCAGTGGGGGAATACTCGACGGCATGACGCCTACGCCCAACGGAAACTATCTCGTGGCGGCATACGGAGATGGCTCGGTGGGTTCTTATGCGATTGGCGGAGGCAGCATCTCCCTGATTGGACAGGAAATCATCGCGGGGAATGGTGTCGGTTCAGGAGCTTATGCCGGAAGCGTGGTGATTTCCTCGAACGGAAACTGGGCAATTTTCGGGGATTTCTCGTCCTCAAATACCACCCAACTCGACGTCGCCGCCATCGGCTCCAATGGTGTCTTGGCTCCAACCGCCACCTATGGCGGTACCGGAAGTCTGGGGCCCGGTGTGGACACCAATGGCATCCAACTCAGCCCTAACAACAAATTCATCTACGTTGTGGATACTGAGTCCGGGCAGGAAACCACGGTGTCATTTAGCGCCACAAGCGGAGTCATCTCCTACCCCAATCCCTGCCTGACCACTCTGAACGGTTACAACTCCGAGTGGTTCTTTGCGTCGCAGGTGGCGGTCGCCACGACTTCGGGAGCAGGCGGCGGGCTTTACATCTCGGAAGCCTTCCTCAATGGCGACTCCTATATCGCGCTTCTTCAGGTTAATTCCACGACCGGCTGCGCGACCGAGGAGCCAAACTCCCCAGTGGTGGACACGGCTACGCCAAACCTGGAGTCGATTACTTCGTACTCTCACTAAAGGTTGACGATCGGCTTGGGCGCGGCGGTCTGCCGCGCCCAGGTTCTTCCGCCAGATTTCCTGGAAACCTTCAAATATCCCCAGAAATACTTCGGCCTCGCCAAAGCAGTCGCTCACCCAAGCGATTTCAGCATAAGATAGTAAAGTTTCAGCCCATCTCACATGGTATTGGGGGAGCAATGGTGTTCGCGCAAAACTCTGGCAACAAGCAATCGCCTGTGGCACTTCGGCCGCTTGACCGCTTGACGCTCGGATTGATTGGGATTGGAGTGATATTTGCTTCACTGGGCCTGGGCGAAGCCGTGTATCGGTTAGCGTTCCTCGATTTTGATGGAGCGACTGATCGTCTTCCCATCGAGATGTTGTTCGGGCTGGCCTTCGCCTGGATGACTACGAAACTGGCTCGAAGAATTTATCAATATCGAATGGAGATTTCTGCGAGAATCAAGTTGATTCGAGATCGCCACTACAAGATTCGCCATGCGGCAGAAGCCATCACGCCTCTGTCCTATCCGAGCAATCAGCAGGCGATCCGGGTGATTCGTGAAGAACTGGATCGAATTGAGTGGGCGTTGACCGATATACCTCGGTAGGCGCATGCAGTGAAGTCGCGGTTTGCGAGGGAACTCCATGGCTAGTCGATGGTTGCAATTCGCTTTCCTGCTGATCCTCTTGGTCGCTTCGCCACTGTTTGCCAGCGGTCCTACCGGCACCGTCACCGGCACAATAACCGACCCCTCCGGCGCCGTCGTCCCCAAGGCCCGGGTGGTGGTGCGCAACGAGGAGACCAACGCGACCCGCGATGCGGAGAGCAATGAAGACGGCGACTACACCGTCGCGCTTCTGCCCCCAGGCCGCTATCGCGTCGCGGTCGAGAGCCCAGGTTTCCGCCGCAGCGTCTTCCACGGCGTCAGCGTGGATGTCGATCAGACGGTGCGTATCGATTTCGCACTTCGGGTTGGCGCGATAACCGAGGAAGTGATCGTCACCGATACTCCTCCCATCGTGCAGACCGACACCTCCACCCTCGGCCAGGTGGTCAACAATCGCCTGGTCCAGGAACTGCCGCTGAACGAGCGTAATTTCCTGTCCTTTGCCCTGCTGGTTCCGGGGAGTCAATTGCCGGCGGAAGGCTCGCAAAACTCGACGCAAGGCGGTTCCCTCAGCGTCAACGGCGCCCGTGAGCAGTCGAACAATTTCCTGCTCGACGGAGTAGACAACAATGACCCCTACATCAACCAGTACGTCGCTCTCCCGTCCATCGACGCCATTCAGGAATTCAAGGTGCAGTCCAGCGACTACTCGGCCGAGTTCGGCCACGCCAGCGGCGCTCAGATCAACGTCATTTTGAAGAGCGGCACCAACCAGTTCCACGGCACCCTCTTCGAGTTCTTCCGCAACCGGCAGATGGACGCCAAGAATTACTTCGACCTTCCCGGCTGCACCGCCAACTCAGTACCCGGCACCTGTGGCGCTATTCCGCGCTTCGATCGCAATCAATTCGGCGGAACTCTGGGTGGACCCATTCGCAAGGACAAGACTTTTTTCTTTCTGTCTTATGAGGGACTGCGTTTGCGGCAGGCGACTACCCGGGAAGCTACCGTGCCCTCAACCCTGCAATGGCAGCAGGCCTCGGGCTTGGCACAGACTCTGTTCGGGTGCCCGCTAAACCCGTCCTGCCAGATCGGCCAGAATGTGTTCAATCTCTATCCCACAGCCAATGTCGGCTCCGATCTGGCCAACTCGAACACCTTCCTTTCTTCTCCGGTCATCCGCAACACCGAGAATTTGGTCACGGTCAAGGTAGACGAACATGCCAGCCCCGTCGATACCGTGTCGCTCCATTACTCGCTGGCAGAGGAAAGTCTCTTTAGTCCTTTCGATCCCGTCAATGCCTTCACTTCGCTGCCCGGGTACGGCAGCTTCACTCTGAATCATGGCCAGAACGCCGGAATCGAATGGACGCGCGTATTTCGCTCCAGCGTGGTCAACGAACTCCGCCTGGGATTTATTCGCATGCGGTCCACCGTGCTACAGCAGAATCATGGCGATGACATCGAAACGCAGTTGGGCTTTCCCAACGTCCTGACCAACCCGGTGGACCTCGGAGCCCCCAACATCAGCTTGATTGGCTTCGACGGCATTGGCGAGCCCATCAACTATCCCCAAGACCGTCACGACACTACCCTTCAGGTTGCCGATAACGTGGCCTGGACGGTTGGCCGCAACCAGTTCAAGATCGGAGCGGACTTCCGCCACGTTCGCATCGACGACTACCTCGACTTCCTGGCGCGTGGCGACTGGGAATTTCTGGGGCAGACAGCCGCCGGCATCCTGGGCAATTTCGGCGATCCCACTCCCTGCAGCGGGGCTCCCCCCGATGACCCTTTGACCTGCTCTCTTGCCCAGTTGCTGGGCGGGGTTCCGGATTTCGCTCTCGCAGTGAGCGGCAACACCTACAACAGTCTGCGAAGCCACGGCATCAGCACTTACGTTCAGGACGACATCCATGTGATCCCGCGCTTTTTGCTCAACGTTGGTTTGCGCTATGAATTCAACAGCCCACCGGTCGAGGCACTGAACCGCTTCAGCGTTCCCGATCTCGTTCCCTGTCCTGAGCCCTGCGCTGCCACCCCGCACTTCACCGTAGCCGGGACCAATGGAATCCCTCGCGCTACCTACAACCCCACCTACCGAGATATCGCCCCACGGATTGGAATTGCATGGCGGCCGTTGAAGTCGGAACGCTGGGTGGTCCGCTCCGCCTACGGCATCTTCTACGACGTCCCCATTTCCAACATCAACATCCTACCTCGCATCAATCCACCGTTCTACAACTTGGCCTTGTTTCCCCAAAACCCCACCAATTGTCCGGGTGGATTGTGTACGGTTCAAGACATCCTGAGCCAGACCGGTCAGCAGTCGGGCGTGGTCCAGGGCAACATGATTTCTCCAAACTTCCGCGATGGATACATGCAGCAGTGGAACGCCGACCTACAGTATGAAGTGGGGCCAAATTGGATGATCGACCTCGCTTACGTCGGCTCCAAGGGTACCCATTTGTCGAACGTGATCGATCAGAACCAGGCGAACCCCCTGACCGGTCCGCCATTCGGCCAGTTCTCTTCGGTACTGACCGTGGAATCGAACGCCAGCAGTTCCTACCAGTCCATGCAGTTCCGCTCGGAGAGACGCATGGGCCACGGGCTGACCTTCCTGGCTGCGTACACGTTCTCCAAGTCGATTGACGACATTTCCTCGATCTTCGGCGGAAGCGTAGGATCCGGCTTGCCGCAGAACTCACAGAACCTTAGCGGCGACCGCGGCCTTTCCGACTTCAACGCAACTCACCGGCTGTCTCTGAGCTTCGTCTACGACGTGCCGTTCCGCCGCATGTGGGCCCAGGGTCCGGGCTGGAGCCATGCGTTGCTGGATAACTGGCAGGCGGGAGGAATCCTCACGGCGCAGTCGGGATCTCCCTTTACCGTGGTCCTGACAGGAGCTCCGGCCGCCTCCGCCGCAGCTTTCGGCAACCCGGAACGCCCCGACCTTGTGGGAAACCCCAACCAAGCCGGATCCGTGGCAGGGAACCCAACTTGCCAGGCCCCTGCTCGGGTGGGAACGCCACAAAACTGGTTTAACCAGTGCGCATTCGCTGAACCTGCCGCGGAGCCTTTCGGCCCCGCTTTTGGCACGGAGGGGCGCAACATTCTCACGGGTCCCGGCTATACCAATCTCGATTTCTCTTTGGCCAAGAGTATCCCGCTCCGCGGCGAAAGCCATCGCCTGCAGCTTCGCGGTGAGTTTTTCAATCTACTGAACCATCCTAACTTCGACATCCCGGTTCATACGTTCGACTTGACGACCTGTGCGCAGAACAACAGCCTCCTCTGCCCAGCAGGGAATTATGGCTCCATTCTTTCGGCAAACGCCTATGGCAATAAACCGCCGCGCCAGATTCAGGTAAGCGTCAAATACATCTTCTGATATCGAATGGTTCGCTATGATCTTCGCCCACCGCAACCTCTCGAATACGTGGACGACAGAGGGGGCGTTCACTGAAACAGGGAGATCGGGCCGCAAGTTGGACACCTCGGCAACTAACAGGTCTCTTTCGCCATCGGGGTGGCGAACGAAATTGTAGAGCCGCCCTTCACTTGGCCGACATCACCAGCAACAGCACAACCAGCATCGCCATCACCAAGGTTGTGATCAGCGAAACCGTGCCATGCAACGGGTGGCCGTGGAAGTAGCGTCCGTCATGTGTTCTGAAATGTAGCATGGTTCTCATGGAACTCCTTAGGCATAGGCGCGGACATCGCCAAGCTTGCCTGCTCCATGTTCCACCCAAGTGCCGTCCCCTTTCTGTGAGCCAGATCACTTGTCGTGGCCCGTGGTGGTCGAGCAACAAACGGCGACGACCGGGGCACCGCAAAGCCCGTTTCCGGTTTATGAGGCTTTTTGCAGGCTCTTGGATGATCCGTGGCGGGCTTGGGGTTATAATCTAGGCATGGTTCGCTGGCTGGCAGTTGCGGCTCTGGGCGCGGTTTTGATCGCGACCCCACTTTGGGGGCAACGGCGCGGCGGAGGGGTTGCAGGCTTCGGCGGGCATGCCGGATTTGCCGCCCACGGCGCCTTTGCAGGCCGTGGCGGAATCGCCGTCAGCCGCGGAGGTTTTTCAGGCTCTGTTCGCGGTCCTCGCTTCGGTGGCGGATTTGGTCAGCCGTTCTTCCACCATCCCCACTTCGTCACGCGCAGGCCATATTTCGGGTACGGCGGATATTACGGATATCCATACTATGGTTACCCCTCCTATTACGACGACAATGGCTACTACCCGTCTTACAACTCCGCAGAGGATGGTGGATACGCTCCAGGTCAGGGAGATCAGCAACAACAACAAGCGGAAATCGACCGTCTCGAAAACGAGGTCGATCGCCTTCGCCAGGAGCGCTCCTCTCCCGCCAGGTCCCAGGCTCCGTCGAAGACTGACCTGCACTCAATGACCGAACTTGTCTTCCACGACCATCACACCCAGGAAGTGCAGAACTACGCTATCGTGGGCCAGACATTTTGGATTTTCGACAGCCAGCAGACGAAGAAAGTTCCGCTCTCTGAGTTGGATGTCCCGGCGACCATCAAAGCGAATGATGCCCGGGGCGTAGATTTTCAAGTACCCCGATAGTCTCCTGTCTTGCCCCAGAGTTGAGATAGTCGCCCGTGCAGAATGTGACACCAGCAGCGATTCCAGCCCTGACCGTGAAACTCGCTCTCGCAATGGCGAACATTACGCATGCCCGCGTGGGTGGGGACTATAGTTCCAGGGGGCGCGTGATCGGATCTGACTCTTGAACATCAAGGGCTGCGGTGTTCCCGATGCTTATTCCACCGCTTTGGGAACGTCGTAGCAGCGCTTGGCGCTGGGGTCCCACAACGAGCGTTGGCGGATTGGGCAATACACCCGATGCGCGCAGATGCGGCACGTAGGCTTCAGCGCCTTGCGTGCAAATACCAGACCAACCACGCCGTAGAATGCAGCCAACCCGTAGAGCCAATGGGAGAGAGAAAGCATGTTGGCATCCTTCAGCGTGAGTCTCCTCCCAAACGACACACCGGTCTGTGACCTACGTCACACCACCATGTTCGCCCACAGAAGGATGCGAAGCGCTATCGGCGCGAAATGTTTCCGAAGGACTACCCTTTCCCCAAATACCTTCCGACTAGGGTGGCGCAGGCTTCGACAAAGTCCTGTTCCGCTTTCGTGAACGTGCCGGCAAAATAGCTCTCGATATCGAGTTCAGCGGCGAGCTTGCCCTTCACGAAAATGGGGACAACGATTTCGCACTTCACCAGCGGCGATCCCGAAAGATACCGTGGATCTGTGGAGACGTCATGCACTACTACGATCTGACCGCTGCTGGCCGCGGCGCCACAGAGTCCGGTGTTGAGGGGAATGCGGGCATTGGGTGTAAAACTGCCAACGAAGGGTCCGACCAGCAGAATGCCGGGGTCTGCCGGGTCGAGGAGATAAAAGCCCACCCAGTTATAGCGCGTCATCTTTTCGTGCAGACGTTGCGCCATACGCTCCATGAGGGACTTGGCCGTTGGAGCGGTCAGCGCAAAGTCCTGAAATTCCCGGAGAAGTTCTTCGTGCACCAGCATCAGGTTCGGCCCTCGTGCTCAGCGTCAGGAGGCTTAGGTGGCACTCAAGGTTCGCCTCCGTCCCCCACACTAGTCTACGCGGAGAGTGAGTGTTCCAGAAGGGGCCGGTGTCTGAGTGTGGCGACGAGTGCTTGCAACTGAGGAACGACTCGTTCCCCAGCCGATGGCGTCACAAGTTGTGCGCGAGCCCAACGACAATTACGAATTATGGTTGCGGAGGAACCGGTTTCTGCCCAGGGCTTCCAGCCCCGCCGCTGCATGGACTGCCATGGTGCAAACCGCTTCCACTGCCCGCCCGTTGTTCCTGGCAGCTCCGCAAAGCTTCTAGTTGCTGAGAACCCGCCAGAGCGTCCATCTGCTGATAGGCTTCCTGGCGCAATTGCCTGACCTTTTGTTGCTTTTGCTGGAAAGTGAGTGAGCTGTCGCTGCACACAGACTCCACCTGGCTGTGCATGGTCTGGTGAATCTCTCGGATCTGGGGCATCACTGACGATGAAATGCCGGCTTGCTTCCAACAGGGCTGAGCAGAACGCCTGCCGGCGGGAGCACCCGGCTGAGGACTGGCGTTGGTCTGCGCCCATAACGCACCAGCGCTGATTGCACTAGACAGGACAACCGCGAGGCCGAGCCGCTTCAGCATGGTCATGAAAACCCCCTTGCAGAGCACGAACCCCATCGTAGCAAGAAAGTTGTCTTGACCAGCATTGACTCGCGATTACTTTCGGCTGGGGCCGCAGTTCCGGAAGGTCATGCCTGATCGGACCTAGAGCAGCATCCCGGCGATCGACGCCGAGATCAGGTTGGCCATGGTTCCGGCCAGCATGGCGCGGAAGCCGAGACGCGCCAGTTCGCCTCGTTTGTTAGGCGCCAGCGCCCCGATCCCGCCGATCTGAATCCCAATCGAACTCAAGTTAGCAAAGCCGCACAGCGCGAAGGTCGCAATGGTGAACGATCTCGGGTCGAGCGCCGCTCGTTGGGCTCCCAGTTGCGAGAACGCGATGACTTCGTTGAGCGCCATGCGGGTTCCCAACAGATTGCCGATCGTCATGCAGTCGCGCCACGGGACTCCGATAATCCAGGCCACAGGAGCGAACAAAGTTCCCAGGATCTTCTCCAGGCTGGCAGGAAACCAGGTCATGCCGAAATGCGCCAGCCCGGTGTGAATGCCACCCAATATGCCGTTGGTGAGTGCAATCAGTGCGAGGAAGGAAATGAGCATGGCAGCGATGTTGAGCGCCAGATGCAAACCATCGGTCGTGCCGCGAGCGATGGCCCCCAGCAAGTTCTCTTTCTTCTCCGCATCAACTTCTTCTTCGCTCATCACCACGCGACCGGCAGTTTTGGGCTGCTCAGTCTCCGGCACCAGCATCTTGGCCATCAGGATGGTTCCCGGCGCCGTCATAATTACCGCACTCAGCAGATGCTTGGGCTCAACTCCGAATGCGATGTAAGCGGCCATGATTCCACCAGAAACGTGGGCCATGCCGCTGGTCATCACCGTCATGAGTTCCGAACGCGTCATGTCCGGCAGGAACGGCCGAATGGTCAGCGGAGCTTCGGTCTGACCCATGAATACGCTGGCCGCCACGTTTAGAGATTCGGCGCCACTCGCTCCCATGAACCGGGTCATGACCCGGGCCGCTTGTTTGACGATGAACTGCATCACCCCGTAGTGGTAAAGGACGGCGAAAAATGCCGCGATAAAAATAACCGTGGGGAGAACCTGAAACGCGAAATAGAAACCGAGATGAGAGCCTTGTTTCCCGAGATCGCCGAAGACGAATGATGAGCCTGCGAACGCATAGCTGAGCAGCTGGTTGACTGCGTCACCGGCCTTCTGGAAAATGACCCGGCCGGCTTCCACCTTCAGCACGAATACCGCGAAAGCGAACTGCAATCCCAGGCCCCAGGCCACCGTCTTGCCGCGAATGGCGCGTCGATTGGTGGAGAAAATGAACGCTGCCAGCAGCATCGTGGCAACTCCGAGAATACCGGTCAATCGGCCCATTCAGTTCTCCTCTTCGCTCCTTCGTACGGGTCGAGACAGACAGCAACTTGGGTATTTTGGCTTTGCACCCAACCACTCAGTCGAACTACCGACTCGAGGAACCGCCTTCAGCAATCTGTAAATCCAAGCTGACGCGCTCGTCATCAATCAGAATGGTGCCATCGTCGACCAACTGCTGACCCGTGCAATCGTATTTCTCGTAGCAGCGCAGAGACGAAAGCGGAAAGAAGAATTCCACGGCCTCCGATGTGCCCGTGCTCGGCTTGGCAGCAAGATGGACCGTGGTGCTGAAGCCGATTCCATCAAACTCCTGCTCACCCTTGAAATACGCCACCAGGGGACGGAGAAGGCGGGCAATGTGATCGTCGAAAGCCAGGGCTGCCAGCTTGTACCTCGATCCGGCGGCGGAAGCCGGAAGACTGGAATTCAACGAGAGTTCAAGATAAATTCCCTGACGGAAAGCCACGAATTTCGGCGGCGCGTAGGCAACGAAATGGACTTGAGGACCCAATTCTTTCACCATCTGATCGATCACTTGCTGTTTCGAGGCTTGCAACGTAGACAACACCTCTGGCGAGGTATCACGCGCTGGTGGAGCTGGTGGCTCCTTTGGCTTCGATGCACTCGGGGAAGTTGCCGTGGCAGCGGACGGTTGCGTGCCACTGTTTCCGCCAGGAACAATTTCGGCCCCCGCCTGAGCCGAACCAGATTGGCCATCGGTCGAATTGTCAGCCGGGGGAGCATGCGCTGCTAACTGGGGTCCGGTTCCATTGAGCCAGACCGTAACCGGCTCAGCATTCAGGAAGATCTGCCCTTGCATCAGCGCTGCCTGACGCGCGTCCTCATCTTTCGACGCCAGCAGCCTTAACGCAGCGCCCTGGGGCACGAATACCATCAGGTTTTCCGGACGCTCCATGGAGACATTCATCACTTTTCCCATGATGTGATGCGAAACCTCTACCGCGTACCCTTGTACATGCTGGTTGCTCTGAAATCGCGGGACCGCCGCTTTCAAAACCGGCATCACCACGTTGAGAAAAGTGCTCCGGGCCCGCTCTTCTGCGCTGATCTTTTCTGCCGAATAAGCGGCATAGTAGTTGCCGGTAATCGCGATCACCGTCTTGCCGTTATAGCCGTCGAAACGAATGGAGTGTTGATCGGCGTGCAGTTGCTGAGCCTGGTCGAGGTCGAGCTTACGGCTGAGGTAGAAGGGATAATCGAACTGGGTGGCCAGAATGTCCTGGCCCGTCAGCCTCAAATCGTCCATGTATTCCAGTTGCAGATTGCGCAGTGCAGGGTCTTTGATTTCCGCTGGCGACACAACCTGGGCCAGCGAGACGCTGGCAAGGAACAGAAGGAACAGCAAGAGACCCAGCCCGCCAGCCTCACTTCTGCGCATAGACCATTCCGGAAGCATGATAGGGAGGATCGGAGATCAGGCGGATATAGGAAATCAGCGCCTCGATCTCGGTCTTGCTGAGAGTATAGCCGTAGGGTGGCATCAATGCCGATTTGCTCAATGCCGGTCCGCCGTGACTGATGATCGCGGTCAGGTCAGCATCGCTCATTTTGTTCAGCGTGTCGCCCTCGGTGAACGGATGTGGCTTGACCTCGAGATTGTCGTAATTTGAAACTCGCTCGGCGGAAGACTCTGGATTGTGGCAGCGGGAGCAATATTTGTCGTCGAGCTGAAATCCCACCTGCTGCTGGTTTCCCAGTGCGATCTCTTCAATCTTCAGCTCGACTGCTTTCTGGGCTTTGGTTGCTGTGCGTGCGGTGAGTTGATATCGGCCTGCCATGCCGCCCAAAGCGACGTTGGTGCTAAGCTGCCCGCTCGAGTCGGTTAAACCGCTCGAAGGGTCGAAGCTGACGCCCGCAGCCCCGGCAAATTCGACCAGTGCGCCAGTAACGGCCGTTCCTTGTTCGTCGTTCACCTGCACTACCAGGGGCTGCGCCAGGGTGGTTCCGGTTGCCCCAATCTGCTTGCCCCCACTCGACTCCACAAGCGCGGCCCCGAACCCCGTGGGTTTTAAGGCAGAGGCCGACCTCGGCTTGCGAGCACACCCTCCGTTCACGAGAATGAGGGAGAGTGCGAAGACTGTCCACCAATATCTTTTCATTTCTTCGCCTCCAGTTTGCTGGAGTTTTTCAGAGTCATCAGGAACGCAGTCAGCGCGCGGGCATCTTCATCGCTCATGTTGCGGTTCGGCTCCGTGGTGCCCGGCCGCAAGCTCTGCGGGTTTTTCAGCCAGTGATAAATCCAGGCAGCGTTCAGGCGCGAACCTACCTGCGTGAGGGTCGGCCCGATGTAACCTTTGTCAACCTTGGTATCAATGATGTGGCAAGACTGGCAGGCATACTTGGAATAGAAAAGCTGTCGCCCCTGCTCCACCTGGGCAGGGGCATAGCCGCTGGCTGGCATCGAGTCACGATCAAACGCTGGGGCCTGATAAACCGTCATGATGTAATCAGTGAGCTCCGTAACCTCGCCGTCCGAAAGATTGAACCTCGGCATGCGCCGGATCAGCGCGGGGCGCAGTGTGCCGGGATTCTTCAAGAATGCTTGCAGCCACGGCCGCTGCACGGAGCTGCCTTCCCAGGTCAGGTCAGGAGCCATGTCGCCGCCGCGGCCGTTAATCGCGTGGCAGGTGAAGCAAGCCATGTCTGCCATAAGTTGTCCGGCTTTGCCGGCGGGCTGGTAATTCGATGGCGGTTGCGCAGGCACGGTCAAGGCCAAGGGCAGGTCATGTGCCCGGTCTGTAAGCGAGAGTAACGCAGTCGTCAAAGCATCGATTTGCGCCGGCGCGAAGCTGTACTGCGGCATCTTCACTGCCGATCCAAACGAACGCGGTTGCCGGATCTTGGCCGCGATGTAATCCGGCACCGTGTGCGCCATGCCCGGCAAGAAACTAATCTGCGTGATCGGCTTGCTCCCGATGCGGGTCAATTCCGGAGCGAAGTTGTCCGGTTTCTTGATACCGCTGACCTCGTGGCATGAGGCGCAGCCATACTCGGTGACCAAAAGCTTGCCGTGCGCAATCTGCTCCTGCGTGGGCGCGTCGAGATGTACATTAGCCAGCAAATCGGAATCGGTCTTATTTCCCAGAAATCCGGTGAGCAGAGACACTTGCTGATCGGTGAAACGGTAGTGTGGCATGGCCGTTCCCGAATCGTAGATGCGCGGGTTGCGCAACCATGCCCGCAACCATTCCGGCTTCGCCTTATTGCCGATGCGGGTCAGTTCCGGACCGACATCACCGCCAACCACGTTCCCGGCGGCGTTCTGCACCGCATGACAAGAAGCGCAGAATGACTCCCCATATAAGCTGGCTCCTGCCGTTGGATCGGGACTTGTCTGATTCTTGCTGACGGGCTCCGTGTCTCCGGAGATTGGTGTGCTGCTTGCAATCAGAAATGCCGAAATATCGCGCGCGTCCGGATCGCTGAATTTGAAATTCGGCATGGTTGCAGTGACGGCGTAGGCCTGGGGATCCTTCAACCACGCATAGATCCATTCCCGCGTGGTCTTGTCTGCAATGTGCTCCAGCGAAGGTGGGTCGTCAGTCGGCTGGATCGCGCTGCCATCGGGTAATTTGATGGTGTGACAATGCACGCAGCCATACCGCTCCAGCAGGTTACGACCTAAGTTGAGTTGTGGGGTGCCGGGTAAAGGCGCACGGTGGCATTGCCCGCAGGAAGATTGGACATACCGCGCCGGCAAAATTGGCTGCTCCCAGGCCAGCGTGCTGCTGTGAGCTTCTTCGACGGTGGTCGCTGCGCCTTGTCCACGATGGCACATCACGCAACCGAACTGGTCAGATGTGTGAGGGATTACCGGATGCTGGCGAAACGGCTGGGCGCCGACATCCGCCAGACTGGCTTCTTTCAATCCCACGTGGCAGGTAGTGCAGCGATCGACTACTCCCAGTTCCGGAAGCCAGATCTGCTGGATTCCATCGTGGAAGTGGCGTTGCAGGGTGACCGCGTCTCCCCGCGTTCGAACCAATGCCACATACTGCTTCTGGTAGTGGCGCCACTCGCTGAAGTGATTCTTGGCCGGCGCAATGGCCAGGGAAATCAACAATAGCAGGCTGACCACGCCAAAAGCGCGAACCGGATGGCCGAACAAAGTCTGCCACATCGAAGACCACGTGTTTTTCGATGACCGCAATTAACTTCTCCAGGGCAACACCCAGGACCAGCCTGGGCCGCGAAAGAAAGTGCCAACCGCCGTGAGCACGGCCAGTTCAAACAGAAACCAGGTCATGATCCAGAAGGAAAGGGGTTTGGCAGCCAGGTAACGCCGGAAAGCCGAACTCGACTTTGGAGAACTTTGCGCCGCCAGCACCATAAACCCGGCGACCATCAGGGTCGGCACTAATGCCACGTAGACATCAAACCACAACAAAAACAGAGAAAGCGCCGCCGCGATCAAATAGAAGACAAGCATGCGACGTTTGCGGTCCTTCAAGAACACACCCTCGGCTTCGATGTTGATATTGAAATACGGAATCACAATCAGCGCGATCACTACCAGACCGGGTACCAACACACCTGCCACCACCGGAGGAAAGTAGTGCAGCATTTCCTGCAATCCCAGGAAGTACCAGGGCGCTTTAGCCGGGTTGGGCGTATGCGAGGGATCGGCAATGCCCTCCAGCGGAGCGTTGAACAGGAGAGATACGACCACTAGCGCGATGGCTAGCACCTCGATGGCAACGATGGCGCGGAAGAGGACTTCCGGATAGGTCTGTATCTGATCTTCGTCGCTAACCTTGACTTGCGCCGAGGTTCGCCGAGTGACGAAGACCACCCGCGTCGGCGACTTGCGCGCGTTGGAGTCCATGCCAGCGATGAAATCTTTCGGATCGGTCATTACGATTGCGCCCCCTTCGCGGCAGCGGGGACCGATGGAGCCGCCACTGTCTTGGGCTCACTTTGGTGCGCGTAGAGGCCGCCATCTTTGCGAATGCGCCAGAAATGCACTGCGACAAAAAGCATCGCGACCAGCGGCAGAATCATGCAGTGCAGAACGTAGAAACGCAACAGAGCGTTGGCATTCACCATGTTGCCGCCCAGCATGAGGAAGTGAACCTTGTTGCCCAACACCGGCACCGCGGAAGCGATATTAGAACCCACCGTGATCGCCCAAAAAGCCAACTGATCCCAGGGGAGCAGATATCCTGTATAGCTCAGGAACAGCGTAATCAGCAGCAGGACAACTCCAATAACCCAGTTGAACTCGCGCGGAGGCCGGTAGGCGCCGCGGTAAAACACCTTGAACATATGCGCGAACACCAGGAACACCATGGCATGTGCGGACCAGCGGTGCAGGTTGCGCAGAAATAGGCCGGAAGAAATTACAAATTGCAGATCCTTGGTGTCGGCATAGGCCTGCGGCACCGAGGGGTGGTAATAGAACATCAGGGGAATGCCAGTGGCTACCAATATGAGAAACGTTCCGAAGGTCAGCGTGCCCAGATACCAGGTTGTGGAGAAGCTGAGCATGCGGGTCCGCACTTTGGTGGAGAATAGGTGCAGGAAGACGTTCTGCTGCACCGCGAGGGCGCGGCGCAGCGTGCTGGATCCCGTCCCGCCACGGAAAACTGAACGCCAGACCCGCGTGCCGCGCAACTCCTCGAAGTAGTTCGTGATTGTTTTCGCCACCCTCACACCCTCACAAACTGCATGGGACGAACGTTGATAGAACGGTCCACCATCAGATCACCCTCGTCGCTGACCCAGGTTTGCAGCCATGGCAGCGGCCTGGGGGCCGGGCCTTCAATTTTGACCCCGTCCCGCGTGAACTTGCTGCCATGGCAAGGGCAAGCGATGATCCCCAACTCAGGTTTCCACGCAGTCATGCAGCCGAGGTGGGTACAGATGGCGCTCAGCGCAAAGAAGCCTTCCTGGGAATGAATAAGATAAATTCCTGAGTTCACGTCCAGAGTCACCGAATCCACCGCATAATTTTCCGGCTTGCCCGCATTGACGATGGGTGAAGGCTCATACAAAACATTCGGCGAGAGAAACTGGTAGGCAAACGCCACCGTGCCGGCTGCGGCGATACTCAGCGATCCCAATCCCAACTTCACGAAAAAGGCGCGGCGATCGTGGTCTTTGCCTGCTGCTGCGAAGTTTGGCTGCTGCGGCGCAATTGGTTTTTCTTCGGGCATCGGTTTACCTCGGGCCTCCAGCCATGACTGGTGTTTTGGGTCGAAGTGGCCCATCAATGGCCTCAATCGAAATCAACCGGGTTGGTTCGGCAGAAATCAGGTTGTAGGATTCCATGGTGATGGTGCCGACTGGACAGCGCATGGCGCAAAGCCCGCAGCGAATACATCGTGTCTCGTCTTTCAACATGGCGGATCCGGTCACAATGCCGAGTTCATCGGCAGCAACTTCGTCCAGCTCCACGCCAAACAATTCCTGATGTTCCCGAATCTGCTGCACCGTCCCTGGCTCGAACTGGATGCGATCCACTGACACAAGCTGCAAGCAGTCTTCCGGACACACATCCACGCAACCGCCGCACAGGATGCACATGCTGCCATCTTCCGGGCTGCCCTCAAAGACCGTGTTCACCCAGCAGTGCAGGCAGCGCTGAGCTTCCTCCATCGCCGATGCAGCGTCGTAGCCGATTTCGACTTCCGTCACCCCGGTACGGCGCTCCAGCGGCAGCATGGGTATGGCCGGGCGGGCAATATCCAGCAAGTCCAAAGGCATGCTGTGGCGCCTGAACACTTCGACTTCGACAATCGGCTCGGGATGCTTCCGGCCACGCAGAAACTCATCAATCCCAACGGCTGCGCGCTTACCATCCGCCACGCTGTCGATGATCAGGCGCGGGCCGAAGACGCAATCGCCACCGCCAAAAATCCCGTTCGCCGAGGTCATCAGGGTTTGCGGGTTCACCGCAACCAGTCCCCGCGGAGACAGTTCCACGCCGTCTTGAGGTTTGAGAAAGTCCAGATTCGGCGCCTGGCCGACCGCCATAATAATGGTGTCGCACTCCAGTTGCGTTTCACTGCCCTCGTAGAACGCCGGATTGAAGCGTTTGTTCTGATCGAAGACCCATTTCGTCTTCAGTGTCTCCAACGCCACAACTTTCCCGTCTCGGCCGATCATGCGCTTGGGCCCCAGCCCGGGATGCATGACGATGCCTTCGGTTTCTGCCTCTTCGATCTCTTCCAGCGCTGCCGGCATTTCTTCCCGTTTTTCCAGGCAGACGAGATGCACTTCCTGCGCGCCCAGGCGCAGGGCAGAAAGTGATACGTCCACCATCTCTTTGGTGGCCACGGCACTTACACTCTCCAGCGAAGGCTCCAGGTCTTCGACTCCTGCAACATGCTGACGGACAACTTCGCGGGCTGCCGACCGCGCCACATCCATGGCCACGTTGCCGCCGCCGATCACAATGACCTTCTTGCCGATGGTGAACTTATAGCCGAGATTCACGTTGAGCAGGAAATCGATGCCTTTGTAAACCCCATCCAGGTCAACGCCGGGAATGGTGAGATCGCGGCTGCGATGCGCGCCCACCGCGATCAGTACCGCATCGAAGCCCTGGTGCCGCAGATCGGAAATTATGAAGTCGCGTCCGGCAGCTTGATTGAGCTTCAGAGTAATGTCGCCGGTCGCAAGAATTTCTCGCACTTGCGCTTCCACTACGTCACGAGGCAAGCGGTATTCGGGAATGCCGAGGTAAAGCATTCCTCCAGCCACAGGGGCAGCTTCAAAAATCGTTACTGAGTAGCCCATCAAAGCCAAGTCATGGGCTGCTGATAATCCCACCGGCCCACCGCCGACCACAGCCACTTTGAACGGCAGTTGGTTCTGCGTTCTTCCCGCATTGATGTCAACCGGATGCCTGGATTCAGGGCCGTGCCGCTCAGTCAAAAAACGCTTGAGCGCCCGTATTGCGATGGGGCGGTCGATGTCGCCACGGCGACAGGCAGTCTCACAAGGATGAGCGCAAACCCGGCCGCAGATGCTCGCCAGCGGGTTGGGATCGCGGGCAAACTTGTAAGCTTCCTCAAATCGCCCTTCTGCAATGAGCGCGACGTAACGTCCCGCGTTAGTGTGCGCCGGACAGGCCATCATGCAGGGAAAATTGGTGTTCAACCAATCCCGGTCCACTCTTTTGTCTTTGTACCGTTTCAGCACGATGGCGGTTCCCTGTGTTTTTGTGTAATGGAGAGCATTCTACTCGCAGAAGGCAGGGAGCGGACGTGGCCGCCCGCTCCTTATATTTATCTCCTTACTTGCTCAGGGTGAAATCCGCTTTGCTGTCGCCTGCTACCGTGACCGGCTTGGACTGATTCTTTGCGCCTTCATGCCAGGCAACTACGGTGTAACTGCCGTCGGGAACATTCTCGATTTTGTATTCGCCTGACTTGTCCGAAGTAGCGAAGTACGGGGTGGGCGACACCACGACGTAGCCCGACATTTCCGGGTGCACATTGCACAGCAGCGGCACCGCTCCAGGATTGTCAAACTTGAATGGCCGCTTCTCGCCTTTCGGCCAAGTGCCTAAATTGTGGCCAAGTTTCTTATTGCCGCCGACCGAAATCCAAAACACGTTGTGGGCGACACTATCGCTGTTGAGGAATTCCACAGTCGTGCCTTGCTGCACCACTGCGATATGCGGCTGAAACATCAAACCCTTCTGATCGATCACCGGTTGTGCGGTCGGAGCAGGGAAGGTCTTGCCCTGAATGGTATCGACGTAAACCACCGACTCGCCTGCCACGCCTGAAACTTTCCCGCTGATCGTGCCGGCCTGCGAAGTTACGAATGCTGTCATCACCAGTACTGCCAAGACAAGACTGCGTTTCATTATGTTTTCTCCAGTTCTAAATAGTTTGGGGAGGTGGTCCTCCCCAGATCAGTACACAAATTCGAGTCCTGCCGTTGCCGTGTTTGTACGGAACGGGCTGATCAGTTGTGTGGTCGTTCCAGGGACATAAACCACTTGTTTGGGCCGGATCTGGTATTCAAACGACGCCTTGATGTTGGCGCGAATCAGGAATTGCGCGCCCGGGGTAAACCGGTTTCGCACCGAACTGAATGGCGAGAAGTAATTTCCCGGCGGCGGCGCCGACGCGCTGGCTCCAATCCCGTTCAGAAAGTCGGCCGTCGAACCCACTCGATCCCATCGCATGATGGTCATCAGCCACGGGTATACCATGTAATCGGACTGGATGAAACCCCCTGAGAAAGTGGCGGGCCTTCCTGCGATCAATCCGGTTGGACCCGCGACCCCGGCGGGAGTGAAGGGCAACACATCGTTATCATGCCCGTCCATGTAGAGGCCGTAGACGTTAAATTTGCGGTAGTTAAAGTCGAAGTCGCCTCCCAGGCGGTAAAACGGCTCGTGTACGACGAGATCCGCAGGAGTTGTGCCGTTGGCCAGGAAGCCCGCGGCGGTCTGCACCGAGCGTCCGTACAGATAGTAGGTACCCAGGGTCAGGTAAGTGTGATCGCGGGGGCCGGTAGCGCCTGCGGCCTGAATCGAATGGCGGCTCTCAGGGTCGCGCTCAAGGTTGAAGCGGTACGCCAGGCGTCCATACAAATCCTTGAAACTCGAGTCCGAGAAGTAACCGACACCATCTGTGCTGCCTCCGGTTGCCGATGGAATGTTAGGGTAGTTGGTGGGCGACGTCCCGCTCGTGTTCTGGTCCACGATTGCGATGGAATAGTGGTAGCCCCCGTAGTGATGGCCTCCGCTGATTTCCACCCCCCGCCCCGGACCAGCCAGACTAAAATTGTTGTTCACAAATTGCTGAGGATACGCAGGGTTCACTGCCCCAATGTTGGCCTGCGAGTAGATGTCATAGGGACTGATATCGTAGGCGCGAGCCTGCGTGAAAGGCAGATCGAGCTCGAATTGCCCAATTTTCATGGTCAGCGAGTCGGCCGGCATTTTTAGAAAGCGGCTCAAGTCCTCGAACCTCAGGTAGGCGTCGCCCAAACTTCCGTTAGCGTTCGCACCCGACACGCTGATGTCGTCATCCACCCAAAAGCCGATATTGCTTCCGAAGTTCCCCGCGGTAAAGATGCTGAAAAAACCTGGCTCAAAGTCGGTTCGCGGGATATAAGGGTTCACTCCGCCCATCGTCAGCGGCTGGGCATTAAAGTTGTTCCGATTGTTGCTCACCACCTGGAAAAACTGGTTAAAGCGCAGCCCGATGGGAGGCAGCCCGGGAATGGTCCCTGGAAAGATGGTGTGCGGCCACATTTCCGCCTGGGCCGGCGCCCCCAGCATCACTGGAGGGATCTTGATGAAGGTCTCATCGTCCTTGGGAAATTTGAAGCCGGCATCTTTGAACGCCTTGCCAAAATCGTTGAGCTTGGGAAAATCAATATGACACGTGGCGCACGAAGTACCGTACTGGCGGGAGAAGGCGGGAATCGCGTAGCTGCTCCCCGTCAGCAGTAGCACCATCAAAATGAAAGTCAGGAGCAGAGACACTCGACGTTGTGCATCCATCTGATCGCCTCCTTGGCGGTCGAACTTAAGGGCTATTCGCGTCAACTATTGGGGCCTGAGTTGAGGGGTATTATCGGAGCAAGTTTTGCGACTTTGCAGCGTCCGGCGTCACAGGGCTACGTGATGTCAATCACAATGTCGGGGGTGTGTACCGCGATTGTTTCGCTGACTACCGCATCGTGTACGCTTTCCCTGACCTCCAGCTCCCGGCGTAACGGTTTGGATTCGCGGTGGCTACAGCCTGCTGGTACACGCCAGATAAACGTCCTATGATTCTCTTGTTGGCCAGTTCAAGGACGCCTAGACGCGGCATGCTCAGACCGATGAATCTACGAAGCGTAGTGCTGATCATCGTTCTGGGACTTGGAGTTCTGGGATTCATCGCCCCCCAGTCCGCTGGCCAGGCGGCTCTATCGTCGGAAAGTGGACAGTACCCCGCAGACAGTTCGGCTCACGCCCAACTCGCTGGAGCCGCTCATCGACACTGTGTCAAACTCACGTGGCGTGCAAGCGTGCCCGCCAGCAAATCGTCTCGTGACAAGGTCATCGGCTACAACGTGTATCGCAGCCAGACGCCGCACGACCCCAAGCCTAAGCAGATCAACTCGAAACTCTGTACCGGCACTACCTACACTGACACCGACGTGAAACTTGGGACCGTCTATTTCTACGTGGTTCGGGGACTGTCCAAGATGGCAAAAAGCGACCCCTCAAACGAGGTCCGGGCGGAGATTCCGTCGCAATGACTAAGTTCACGGCTCCGTTGAGTTTCCTTTTGTTGTGTGGGATTTCCCTTTTGGTGGAGTGGCGCGCCCTGGCTGCCACTTTCTCTTTG
>JBKQLO010000019.1:0-53530 GCA_052147055.1 Terriglobales bacterium | reverse complement strand
CTAGATCAGGCTGGAAACTTGTATGGGTCAACGGTATCGGGAGGACTATACGGCTGGGGCACGGTTTTTGAGCTTTCCCCTCCCTCCGGTCCCGCCACGCCATGGTCGGAAACGGTTCTCTGGTCATTCGGAGGGACCGCCAACGGCGACGGATGCGACCCGCTCAAGGTAGTCTTCGACGCCGTGGGGAACCTGTACGGCCCAACGTCTGGGTGCGGGGTAGGGATCCATCCGGACGGGACCGTCTTCGAACTGTCTCCCTCCGGAAATGGGGACTGGGCCGAAACTCTGCTGTATACATTTGATGGCACTAACAAAATAAATCCCTATGGCAGCCATCCCGTGGGTGGAGTCGCCTTCGATAACGCTGGCAATGTTTACGGCACTACCAACTTCGGGGGCAAGTTATTCGGCGGTGTAGTTTATGAATTATCGCCCACGTCGAGCGGCCCATGGACGGAGACGGTTCTTCACGCGTTCTCGCCCAATGGAGTGTACTGGCCGCTATCCTCGGTAGTCTTTGATGAAGACGGCAACCTCTACGGCACCGTCAACAAGGGCGGGGTCAATGCCACTGGCTGCACCGAAACTGGCTGTGGCGGCATTTTCAAGCTGACCAATCTGCGCGGGCAATGGCTTAAGGGTTCGCTCAGCTTCACGGGCTTGAACGGAGGGAACCCCGCAGCAGGGATCATTGTGGACGAAGGACGCAAGACCGCCTACGGCACCACACAGTACGGCGGAGCTCAGGGCGACGGCAGCGTGTTCTCCGTTCACGGCTCAAAGGTGAGCGTTCTGTATAACTTCTGTTCGCAGGCAAATTGCGCCGACGGCAGCCAGCCCCTGACGGCCCTTACGCAAGATGAGTCCGGGAACCTCTACGGCACCACAAGCCTCGGAGGGACCTATAACCAGGGAGTCGTGTTCGAGATTGTTCGTTAGCGGCCGCGCTTAAACCCGCCGATAGGGAGGTCCCGGCTCGCAAGCCGCCGTAACCTTCTGTACACCGCCTTTAGTACCCTGCTTCCCGGCGTGGGAATCCCCGTATAATCAAGCAAAATCAGCAGAAATCTGCGTTCACGTTAAAGGAACCCTTGGATTCGGCGTTGGCATTGGCGATGTTCGCACTGGGGCTGGCTTTTGGCAGCTTTCTGAATGTGTGTATCTATCGGCTGCCACGAGGGATGTCGACGATGACTCCGCGCTCGGCCTGCCCGCAATGCAAAGAGCTGATTCACTTTTACGATAACGTGCCCATCCTGAGCTGGCTGATTTTGCGTGGCCGCTGCCGCAACTGCCGGAGCTGGATCTCGCCGCGATATCTGGTGGTCGAACTGCTCACCGGACTGCTGTTTCTTGCCTGCTATCAACATTTTGGATTTGCGCTCGCCACCGTGAAGTACTGCACTCTGGGGTTCCTGCTTTTGGGGTTGATTTTCACTGACGCCGAAACCCAACTTCTGCCCGACAAGATGACGCTGACCGGACTGGTTCTGGGATTGGGGTTCAGCCTGGCGGTTCCGGTGAACGATCTAGTGTCACAACTGCTGCCGGGTATGGTTTCCATGCCGGCTTTCAGTACTTCCTGGCGCTGGCTGTCACTGCTGGATGCGGTGACGGGAGCAGTGGTTGGAGCTTCGTTCATCTACGGAGCCGGAGCCATCTACCTGCGCGCGCGCGGAGTGGAAGGCATGGGCTTCGGCGATGTGAAGTTGATGGCCATGGTGGGAGCGTTTCTGGGCGTTCGATTGACCATTTTTACGATTTTTGCCGGATCGATTGCGGGATCGTTGTTCGGATTGTGGACGCTGGTTGCGGTCTGGCTGAAGCGCACACGCCGGCGGATGGAACGGAATCATGAATCGGGACGCGAAGCGCGGCGTCGGGCCTGGGGATCCGCCAACATTGCGCTGCGACGCTTCCCCATGCCGTTTGGAGTCTTCCTGGGTGGCGTGGCCATGATCGCTCTCTTTTTCGGCAACCAGTTCCTGCGCTGGTACTGGAGGTTGCTGTGAAAGTGTTGAGCAACCCCATGGTGCTGCGCATGGCGTTTGGGCTGGTCATTTCAGGTTTCGCATGCCTGGTGGGAATCATGCTGGTCCGGCGTTTGCGCCGCGTGTTCACGGCAGCCGGGTCGCTGGAAGATTCGCGTCCGGAGCCAGAACAGTTCCCCATGCACGCCTACAATGCGGTGATTCAGCAACTGAAGCAGCAGAAGCACGAATTGGCGACCGCCCAGCAGGCGGAACGGCGGCGGGCCAAGACATCGGAAAATATCAGCGCGGCGGTGCTTTCGCGGCTCCCGAGCGGGGTCATGTTCTTCGCTGCAAACGGCCTGGTGCGCCAAGCCAATACCGCGGCCCGGCAGATTCTGGGATTCGCATCGCTGGCGGGAATGAGCGCCAATGAAATTTTTCGCGATGCTACGCTGGCTCCAGCGGCAGGCTTGCCATCTCAACTCACCGACGCGGTCCAGACCGCTTTGCGGGGCGAGGCACCCGCCCGAGGCTTGCAAGCGCACTACGTCACGCCGGCCGGCGAACACCGAATTCTCGATATCACCATGACTCCGGTATATGCGCCCGCAGGAGACGCGCTAGGAGCAGCTTGCCTGATCAACGACACCACCAAGCTGGCGGAGATCCGACAGCAACAGGAACTGCGCGGCGAAGTGTCCGCCGAAATGGCGCTGGCCTTGCGCACTTCGGTCGCAACCATTTCAGGATATGCCCGGCAACTGGCGACCGGTCGTGATCCCGAGCAGACGCAGCGTTTGGCCAAGGACATCATTTTAGAAGCGGCCGAACTGGACCATACGATTGGTGGATTTCTGGCAGGCACGAGAGCCACAAGCCATGCTGCGGAAGCTTAATTTGATTGACGCCGATTCTTCCGCCGAGACGCGGGGAAAAGGCAACAAGGATGGAGCAAACATGAAACGTACAACCTTTGTTTTGCTGGCTGGAATTCTAATGCTGGGGCTGATGACTTCCCTGTCGAGCGCCCAGGACGCGAGCGCGCCGGAGCCCTCATTGGGCAGCTACGCCCGCACCGTGAAGAAGGACAAAAAGCCGCAACCCGTAGCCGCCAAGAAGTGGGATAACGACAACCTCCCCAAGGATGACACCATCAGCGTCGTGGGCAATGGGGCCACCGCTTCTGCGGATGCCTCGGCAGCGCCGACGGGCGAGGCCCAGCCTGCGGCCAGTTCAATGGACAAGTCAGCCGTGCAGCCCGGTCAGTCCCAGGAACAACGGCAGGTGGTTTACGACCAGTGGCAGCAACGCATAACCGCGCAGCAAGCCCAGGTTGACCTGCTGCAACGTGAACTCGATGTGAACCAGCGCGAATACCGCGTGCGCGCGGCCGCGTTCTATGCCGATGCCGGCGACCGCCTGCGCAATTCGGCAGCGTGGGACAAAGAAGACGCGGACTACAAGCAGAAGATCGCCGAGAAGCAAAAAGCCCTGGACGACGCCAAGCAAAAAATCACCGACATGCAGGAAGAGGCCCGCAAGTCGGGTGTGCCGTCCTCATCTCGCGAAGCCGTGCAACCCGAGCAGCAGTAGCGGCTGTTTCCGTTTGCAGCCTCCGGCGCCAGCCGGAGGCTTTTTCTGTTAGAGGGAAACCTGCGCTGCCGGTTTGACCTTGATCGAATGAGCTCCAGCGGCAAAACCGTCGAGCACGAGATTGTGATGCGCGATGATCTGGGAAGCGGTCAGCACTGGGGTATCGCGAGAGAGATGCGCATCGGCGACGAGCGTGACATCGTAACCCAGAGTGATAGCACGACGGCAAGTTGTGTCTATGCAGTATTCGGTCATGCCGCCGACAATGATCAAGTGCTTGATGCGCCTGCTCTGGAGTTCTTCCGCAAGTTTCGTCTCAAAGAAGGAGTCCGATGCCCGCTTGTGAATGACGGGCTCCCCGTCCAGCGGACGAATGGAAGCATGGATGGCCCAATCCGGGGTATTGACTTCAATCGGATGTCCCTTGGGACCGTCATGCTGAACGAACAGAACGCTTAAACGGGAAAAGCGCGCCTTGGTGAGCAGAGCCGCGATATTCGACAAGACCCGGTCCTGCAACTCGCGCGGCATCAGTGCCACCAGACCGACTTGAACATCGATAATCAGCAGCGCTGTCTTCAATTAGCCTCTTGATTCCTGGCGTCAATCTGCAGGAAAACTCTCAAAAGCTAGGATACGCCTCACACCCACCGGCGTTTGTCAGGTCTGCCCGCGGAGTTTCCATATCTGCTTCACGTGATGAAGCGCATGCACTAAGTGGAACTTTCGCCACTGGCGCGCGGTAAGCGGACCGAGCACAGGATGGTCGAGGATGCGAGTTGAGCGGCCGAAGCGAGTTTCGCACTGGGTGATGATCTCGTCCATGACGGCAAGCGTTTCTCCGATCGCTTTCACGACCTCTTCCGCGGCCATGCCTCGCGGGATCGTCCGCTCCGGGGCTTTTCGTCCCTCCGGGAAATAGCCGAGTTCGGTGACGAGCAGGGTGGCCAGCTGCTCTTTGAAAGTTACAGTCCCCGCCAGCGGCCGGCCTTCCTGCAAGCAGCGCTCGAACCCTTTCACGCTTCCCGCGTAGGTCAAATAGAGATGCTCCAAAACCTGCGCAGCGCACCACTTGCCCTCGGGATGACCGGTGAGAGCTGCGGCGTCCATGCCATGCGTTGCGGAAGTGATCGCGTCCTGTAACCTTTGCAGGTACGAGTCCATGGGAAATCTGTTCCTCCCATCTAGTAGAATGAACGCCAACATCCACGGTCGCAAATTTTGTGTTGGCGGGGAAGGTGCTATGAAGAGACGGCTCATGGCAGTAGCGGCGCTGTTGGCGTCCTTATGGTCGGGGGGTTGCTCTTCGGAGCCGGCCAAGCCGGCGCAAGCGGAGAAGCCGCAGCCCAAGCCCACAGAGTTTGAGACCGGCCGGGTCGCGTTCCAGAGGCTCTATGTCGCCGCCCACGGCTGGGCGCGTGACGCACAGGGCTTTCGGGTGGAATCCCAGCTCACGGCGGATTCCAAAGGTAAGGATGGCAAAGCCGACGTGTGGCGGGCCTCGTTTGCGTCCCCGTTGCAGCGCAGCGTGAAGCCCTATATCTGGTCAGGCACGGACACTGCCGACGCGCCGTCCCGTGGCGTCTCTCCGGGTACGGAGGACACCTATAGTCCCAACAACTCCTCCACCCAGGTCTTCGATATTGGGTTTCTGAAGGTCGACTCTGACAAGGCGCTCGAAACCGCGCAGAAACATGGCGGCGACAAGGTGCTGGAAAAGAACCCTGACACCCCGGTCATTTATGTTCTGGATTGGAGCGGAACCACCAACGAACTCATCTGGCACGTGATCTACGGAGCTAGCCGCGACGATGCCAAGCTGCGGGTGGCTGTTAACGGCACTACTGGAGACTTCATCCGGGTAGAAAAATAGCTATTTGGGTGCAGCCTTCTCTGAGGTTTGCTTCTCCGCCGCTCCCAGCTTTTCCAACGCCTTCTTTGCCTCCTTCGACAGCGGCCCCTGGGGCAGGATCCTCAGATACTCCTTGAAGTGAGTGATGGCATCCTGGCGCTGATCCAGCTTCTCATAGCATTGCGCCATGCGGAAGTTGGCGAGCGCGTCGTTATCCTTGAAGGTGAGCGCGTCCTGATAGCGGGCCAAGGCGGCCCGGTAGTTCTTGCGCTTGTAGTAGTAATCACCCACTTCGTTATCCTTGCCGGCGCGATAAGGATTGAAGGGGTGGAGTTCGTGCACGTCCGCAGATTCATCACCGAACCCGGGAGCTGTGTCTCCGCTTTTAGGATGGCTCTTGTCATCATCCTTCGGCGGGCTGAGATCGATGCGAGTGTCGCGGCTGGAGCTTTCACCGGGTGCGGCTTTGGGTTCTTCCGTGTCGGAACGCGGCGGGGCGTCGTTGGCGGGAGCAGATTGCTGTTGAGCAAGGGTCCAACCCGAGATGCAAATGAGCGCCAGTAAAACCAACCTCTGCATAACAAGATTTTAGCGCGTTGGGGGGCTGGAAGGATCAAAAGCTTCAACCACAGGGGGCACAGAGGAACACAGAGAAAATCAACTCATGATCAAAAAGCCAGGCCATTCCATTTGGGGGAGGGATTGGAATGGCCTGGTTGGCGAAGTCCTCCGGGGAAGAGGGCTACCCCATTTAAATCGAGACTATTGTCCCGGTGGCGTAGCTTTACTGGTCGTAGCTGCCGGAGCCGCGTCCTCGCTGGTGTTCGTCATCAAGCGCACGTCAACCCGGCGATTCTTGGCCCTGCCTTCGCGGGTCTGGTTGGACTCTACGGGCTTATCCTTGCCCAGGCCAATCAGGTAAATCTTGTAGGCAGGGACGTTATGTTGCGACGCGAGATACTGAATGACGGCATCGGCACGGCGTTGGCTGAGCGCGTAGTTGTACTCGGCGTCACCAGTCGAATCCGTCGCCCCCTCTACCGTGATGACGTACCCCTTGGTATTGGGAAGATTGGTGGCGAGCTGGTCGAGTGCGTCCTTGGCGTCTTTGGTCAGATTGTCTTTGTCGAAGCCGAACTGCACCGAGGCCTGGTTCACAACCCGATAGTTGTCCAGATTGGCCACCGCGTTTTGCAGCGTGTCGACGCGGTTCGAAGCATTGCTGGCCAGCGTTTGGGCCTGGTCAGCCTGCTGTCCGGCAGCCTGGGCTTTCTGATTCACTTGATCGGCTTTAGCCTGAACCTGCTGAATGCCGGCTTGGGACCGCGAATCGACATCCTTGATGTCGTGCGAGTTCTTGGCGGTCATGTCGTCAAGCTCGTTGGTTTTATTGATAAGCGGCGTGGTTTCTTGGCGAACATAGTTCTTGCTGGCGCACCCTACCGTGGCGAGCGAACTCAGTGCCAGCAGAACGGTTATCGAAGTACGATTCATCTTGGAAGGGCTCCTTTGACCCGGCCAGTACCTGGGCTACGACTTCACTTAAGCACGAGCACTGCCAACCTGCCGACCAACTGTAACGGCGGTTAACATATTGATGCTACGGACGATATCCTGCGTTGGCTGGCCTGAATCGCTTCTACCAGAGTAGTACAAAGCGATGGGAATTGGGGAAATTTTATACGGTGGGGCGGGGGGCAAGTACTGCCCTTCTTAATGCCTGGGTGGGCACAAGATCGGGATGACCTCGCGCCGGTTTCGTCGGTACACACGAAAATCGGATTCGTCCACGGTGACGACAGTGTGACGTGGATAGAGCTCACTGAGCCGAATGATACAAAGGTCGGCTAGATCAGGCTTGCGCTCTTCGTAGCGCTGCGCCAGGTCGATTAACTGCTCCAGGTTCTCCGCGCAGCTAAAATCCAGGGAGAGCAAACGATCTCTTACCAGGGACAGGACATAAGAACTCGAGCCCAGGTGAAAAGCAGCTTCGGCCAGAACCGCCTCGCAAGTGATGAGTGGTTCCTTCAAACCCTGGGCGACGCCGAGCGCCCAGCGGTGGTGAGTGTCGCTTCGGTTGCTGAAGGCGACAACGAAACCGGTATCGGCAATCCCTTTCATGTGCGGGAGAAGCCCTTGCGGGAAGACAAGTTCGGAGGTCCATTAAACTTCCCAGCATGGCGAAGAAATGGCTGGCTTCCGGGGGCTTCCATCGCCCGTTCGATGTGTTCGCGGATGATGCGTCCGATTGGAATTCCCGTGCGCTCGGATTCCTGCTTCAGCCAATTCATGACCGGCTCTGTAAGACGTATCGTCAGTGTGTGACTCATGTGGCATAATAGTAACACATCACCGGCGATAAAATAAAGGCTGAGCTCCCCAGGTCATGGATCTTTCGGCCAAAATCCGAACCCTGCCCACATCGGCCGGCGTGTATCTCTACAAGAACGCCGAGGGCGAGGTCATTTATGTCGGCAAGGCCAAGAACCTGCGGAACCGCGTCGCTTCGTACTTTCACGAAGGCCGCATCGCCGATGCCAAGACCGGAACGCTGGTGCGGGAGGCGGTCGATGTGGATTACATCGTCGTCGCCAACAACAAAGAGGCGCTGGCGCTCGAAAATCATCTCATCAAACAGAAGCAGCCGCGTTTCAATATTCTTCTTCGTGACGATAAGACCTACCCCTATGTGAAGCTGACATTGGGCGAGCGATTTCCGCGCGTGTACGTCACGC
Source organism: Terriglobales bacterium (assembly GCA_052147055.1). Lineage (GTDB taxonomy): Bacteria > Acidobacteriota > Terriglobia > Terriglobales > Acidobacteriaceae > JABCZH01. Next base: position 45,374 of record JBKQLO010000019.1, on the reverse strand, counting down.
GACGGTTGCGAAAAGATGGCAGCAGCTATTACGGACCATACTTTCCGGCGAATCTCGCGTATCGCATCGTGGACTTGATCCATCGCCATTTTCTGGTGCCTTCGTGCAAAGTGGATTTGACGCATTTTCATCCCCGGCCCTGCCTGCAGTACTACATCAAGCGCTGCCTGGGGCCGTGTGTGGAGGATCTGACGACACCCGAGACTTATCAGGAAGCAGTACGGGATGTGAAGTTGTTTCTGGAAGGCCGGCCGACAGACTTATCGCGATCGCTGCGGGAGCGCATGGCCAAGGCGGCTGAAGCGGAGGAGTATGAGCGGGCAGCGAAGTACCGCGATTTGATTTCGACGGTGGAGCAGTTGCAGGAGAAGCAGCGGATTGCAGCGGTGGAGGGCGATGACGCCGATGTCTTTGGTTATCACTACGAAAATGACATGCTGGCGGTTAATTTGTTTCACGTGCGTGGCGGGAGAGTGCTGGATCGGAGAGAGTTTTTCTGGGAGGATTTGCCGGAGTTGGAGCCTCAGGGGCTAAAGCCCGCTGCAACAGGGACGGGCAACGGCACGGCTGAAGCCGTGGCCTTCCACGACGGCCCGAACATTGGGAAAGATGCAGAGACCCACAAGAGCGACCCTACCTCAATTGCCCCGTTCCATCCCGGCGAGTTTTTCTCGGCCTTGCTAACCCAGCTCTACATCGGACAGCCTTACGTGCCGCGCAATATTTATGTTCCGGTGGACTTCGACGACCGTGAAGCGCTGGAGGATTTGCTCTCCGAGCAACTCGCGGCCGAGGGCGGCAGAGCCACCCGCGTGAATATTCTGGTACCGCAGCGGGGCGACAAGCGCGCGCTCATCGATCTGGCGGGAAACAACGCCAAACAGTCGTACGATCAGCGGTTTCGAGTCATGAAGCCGAACCAGCGGCAAATCCAGGAGGCACTGCAGGACGCGCTAGGCTTGCCGGAGCCGCCGCGGCGCATCGAATGCTTCGACATTTCGCATATTCAGGGTGCGGAAACGGTCGCGTCGATGGTGGTGTGGGAAGACGGCCGGATGAAGAAAGCTGACTATCGCAAGTTCATCATTCGCAGCGTGGATGGAGTGGACGACTTCGCGTCCATGCGAGAGGTGGTAACCCGCCGCTACAAGCGCGTACAAGAAGAGAAGAAGCAGAAATTCCCCAGCCTGGTGCTGATTGACGGAGGACTGGGGCAACTGCATGCGGCGGCGGAGGCGCTGGCTGCGCTCGAGATTATCAATCAGCCCCTGGCGGCAATCGCCAAGCGCGAAGAGATCATCTACGTCTTTGGGCAGGAGAACGAGCCGGTGGTACTGGACCATCATTCCCCGGTGCTGCACCTGATACAGCTGATAAGAGACGAAGCCCATCGCTTCGCAGTCACGTTTCATCGCAAGCGGAGGCAGATGCGCGACCGCTCGACCGAGTTGATGGAAATTCCAGGGGTTGGCGCAGGCACCACTCGCCGGTTGCTGGAACATTTCGGCAGCTTACAGGCGGTCAAACAAGCCGATGTGGCGGCCTTATCGGCCGTGGTTACACGGGCACAGGCCGAAGGCATTTTGGATCACTTTCGAGCCGCAGATCGCGCCGATAAACGCTGATCTGTCTTCCACCGCAACTGACGCCAGTTCCCTGCTACACTAGCGGTTCATTCCTGTGAACCGAAGAACCCAGATTTTCTTGATTCTTGCCGGCGGGCTGCTTTTGCCGCTCGCGGCTGCCCAGAACCCGGATAGCCCAAGTCTCGCCACGCCTCAGGAAACCCATCTGCGCAACGTGCGCCAGCTCACCTTCGGCGGACAAAATGCCGAAGCGTACTTTTCTGCCGACGGCAAACATCTGATTTTTCAGTCCTCGCACGGCGACGTGAAATGCGACCAGATCTTCACCATGAACGTCGACGGTTCAGAGATGCGCATGGTCTCCACAGGTAAAGGCCGAACCACGTGCAGCTATTTTTATCCGGACGGCAAGAAAATTCTGTACTCGTCTACGCATCTTGCCGATGCCGAATGTCCTCCCCGCCCTGACTATTCGAAGGGGTACGTGTGGGCGGTGTATGCCGGTTATGACATCTTCACCGCCAACCCCGACGGATCAAATCTCAAGCAACTCACGAACACTCCGGGATACGACGCCGAAGCCACGATTTCCGAAGATGGAAAGAAGATTGTGTTCACTTCCATGCGCAACGGCGATCTCGATATTTACTCGATGGACGGCAACGGCAAGCATGTAAAGCAACTGACCCATGAGATCGGCTACGACGGCGGGCCGGTGTTTTCGCCGGATCGCAAGTGGATCGTGTACCGCGCCAATCATCCCAGTTCAGAGAAAGAGATCGCCGAATACAAAGAACTACTAAAGCAGAATGTGATCCGCCCCACCTTCCTCGAGCTATGGATCATGAAGGCCGACGGCAGCGGAAAACATCAGATCACAAACCTGGGCGCGGCCAGCTTCGCGCCGGCATTCTTCCCCGACGGCCGGCGGATCATTTTCTCTTCGAACCAGGGATCGACCGGCGGAATGGGCAATTTTGAGCTTTATGCCATCAACGCGGACGGGACGAACCTGGAACAGATCACCTTCAGCCCAGGCTTCGACGGCTTCCCCATGTTCAGCCGGGATGGCAAGAAGTTGGTGTGGGCGTCGAATCGCAATGCTAAAGCTCCCCACGAAACCAATATCTTCATTGCTGATTGGGTTCCGTAGAGCGAGCCCCGCTCGAGCATCAGGTTTGCCTCAAATTGCTCGTTTTTTAGCTCGCTATAGTGGGATCTCGTGAGTCAGGCAGCTTTTCAGACTCTCCGGCAGTTTTGAATTCTGCAAGATCTCTCTCACTACATCGTTCGGTAGGAATTTCGCGAACTCGACGGCATGCTCCGCTGGTGTGTGCTCGTTGCGCAGCAAGGCAATCCGTATCTCCCGCCGCAGCGGCCACTTGGAGTGAGCACAAACCGTCTGCACCAAAGCGGAAGAGGCCTCGTGATGGAGCAGAGCGTTGGTCACCAGCGCTTCGGTGAGGCGCGGATTCTCCAGCGCGGAAGCGATGATGCGCGGCTCTGCGTCCAGCAGAAGTTCACCCGCCACTCGTCCTGAGGCGCGATGAGCAAGCGAACGCTTTTCTCCCGCGGAAATCGTTTCCAGACGGTTGATCAGTACTTCTTCCGCCGCCCTCTTGAGATCACCTACAACTGCCGGAGCCAGCGCCACCTGCATGAGATCAAACGTAAATAGCTGGCGTATCACGGATAGAGAGATGTAACGCGGAGTTTTCGGATGCCTGACAATCGCCAGCTTCACCTTGCGGCTCTTGGCGGCGACGCCGTTCTTGCTGAGCTTCTCGACCAAATCCGGCGGGAGGTCGGGGCGTTGCAACAGGGCCAGAGCGGAGTCTTCGTCCATGCAGTGGTTCGCTGCCGCCGTGAGATCAGAGTCAACAGGATCTTCGGGCAGGCTTGCGGCCGGTGAAACATTCGTGGTCTTGGAGTCGTCGTGCGTCATACACGCTGGGGCTGAAATCTACCTACGCTTTGGCTCCAAGCGCTGCTCTGCGAGCCAACTCCAAGGCTCCCTTAACTGGGTCAACCACGTTGACGTTGACCACTGCCTGGGGACATTCCAAGCGCAGCCTATTGTAGAAAACCTGCCGGATCAGAGCCGAATTACGGAAGACACCTCCCGACATGGCCACAGGTGCAGGGTCAGCATCCACGAACAGCCGGGCAATTACAATTTTCGCCAGAGTCGCCAACTCCACCCCCGCCCGCGCCAGAATATCGTGAGCACTGGCATCACCTGCGTCGACGGCGGTTAGCACTGCGGGAAACAAGCCGGCGAAATCGGGCGGCGGAGACGAATTGGACACCAGAATCATCTGTTCCCGCGTGCTCACGCCCCAGGCCTTCATGATGCTCTCTAGCAGCCCGCCGTTTTGGCCTTCATCGAAAGCGCGCATTGCGGCAGTAACGGCCGCACGCCCGATCCAGTGGCCGGAACCTTCGTCAGAAATTGCGAACCCCCAGCCGCCGGCGCGCGCCGTCTGGCCCGTAGCGTTGCGGCCATAGGCGATGGATCCGGTGCCCGCAATGACGATCACGCCCGGGCCGATCCCAGACGCTGCCTCCATGGCGATGACCATGTCGCCCACCACTTCAAGTTCCCCCGAAACTAATTCGGAAAGAATTCGCCGGATAATTTCGGTCGTCTCAGGCCGCGCGCCCCCCGCGACGCCGATGCAGGTTCGTTTTATGTGCTGCGGAGTAACCTTGGCCGCCGCGCAGGCTTGGTGAACCGCTGAGGCGATGGATTTCCTGGCCAGCGCTTCGCCCACTCGAACGACATTGCTTCCGGCGCCGCTGCCGCTGCCTAACAGCGAGGTTTCGTCGCCGACCGCGCACGAGGTCTGGCTGCCACCGCCGTCGATGCCCAGAAAAATGCTCATCAGCGTAGTTCTATCACGACGAATAACCCTCCGCGACTCACCTTAGTACCTTTGGGGGTTGCGCTCCATTCCGCTGACGAGTTAGGTACCTGGGTGTAATCAATCGAGACGAAGCGGACGCGACACCGCTAGGCTGGAAACGAGCATTACGTCTATGGAAGTGGATAACCTCGGTCTCGACAGGCTGGGTCTGGATCGGCTCGACCTCGCCATCATCGCGTTGTATCTGGCGGGCATTACCCTGTTTGGCTTGCGATTTCGCAAGCGCCGGCGAACTCTGCGCGACTATTTTCTGGCGGATAGAAACATTCCGTGGTGGGCCATTGCGCTATCCATTGTGGCGGCAGAGACCAGCACGCTGACCATCATCAGCATTCCGGGGCTGGCTTACGACACCAACCTCGCGTTTCTGCAGGTAGTTCTGGGATATCTCGTGGGCCGGGTGATCATCAGTTTTGTTCTGCTGCCTCATTACTTCCGCGGTGATCTATACACCGCGTACGAATTGATTGAGCGCCGCTTCGGCCGAAAGCTGCGATCTCTGACGGCGGGATTGTTTCTAGTGACGCGGGCAGCAGCGGAAGGTGTGCGCGTCTATGCGGTTTCCATTGTGGTGGCGATCGCTGTGGGCACCGGCGAGGTTGCGTCGATCGCGATCATCACCGCGCTCACGCTGATCTACACCTTCGAAGGTGGCTTGGCGGCGGTGATTTGGACTGATGTGGTGCAGACGGGAATCTACGTGGCCGGCACACTGGTGGGTCTATTCACAATCGTTCATCTGGTTCCCGGCGGCTGGCCAGCCATTCACAGTGCGGCTGAAAGCGCGGGCAAGCTGCGTGTCTTCGATTTCACTCCCGATTTCTGGAAGCCCTACACGTTCTGGGCGGGTGTGATCGGCGGGGCGTTTCTGACCACGGCCAGTCACGGCACGGATCAACTGATTGTGCAGCGGCTCCTGGCGGCACGCAGCCAGCGACAATCAGTAGCGGCGCTGCTTTCAAGCGGAGTGGCAATTCTGTTTCAGTTTGCTTTGTTCCTGATGGTTGGGGTGATGCTGTTCGTGTATTACCGCGTGCCTTCGGCCAGCTTCGGCAAGCCCGACAGAATTTTCCCGACCTTCATTGTGAGCCGGATGCCGCATGGAATCTCGGGTTTATTGATAGCCGCCATTCTGGCTGCGGCAATGTCGAACTTGAGTGCGGCGCTCAATGCGTTGGCATCAACCTCCGTGATTGATTTCTATTTGCAGCGCAACCCGCAAGTGAACGAACGGGGGCGCGTGAGGCTTTCGCGTTTTATGACCGTGTTTTGGGCGTTGGTATTGTTCGGGTTGGCAGTACTGTCGTTGCATCGCATAGGGCGGGTGGTGGAAGTCGGATTGCAGATTGCGTCGGTGGCCTATGGGGCGCTGCTGGGAGTTTTCCTGCTGGGTGTGCTCACCCGGCGCGCGAACCAGAGCGGGGCCATGGTCGGCATGCTTTGCGGCTTCGCGACGGAACTGTATCTGTGGCTGGGAACCCGTGTGCCGTGGACCTGGTATGTGATGATCGGCACGATAGTGACATTCTGCGTAGGCTACGCCGTGAGTTGGATTCAGGGAGTCGAGAAGGGTGCGACAAGCAGCGGCTAACCGCGGAGAACGCTGAGAACCTGCGCTCGCGTATACTTCAACTCCAACATGGCAAGTCAAGCTGTATCCCGCCCCGGCCTGCTCCGTGATCTTGGCATGAGCCAGGCTGCGGCGGTGGTGGTTGGAACCATCATTGGCAGCGGAATATTTCTTGTCCCCGCCGAGATGATGCAAGCGGTCGGTTCGGCGAAACTGGTCTATCTCGCATGGCTGGTAGGCGGGGTGCTTTCGTTTTTCGGTGCGCTTACCTACGCCGAACTCGGCGCGATGAAGCCACAAGCCGGGGGCGAGTACGTGTACGTTCGCGACGCCTATGGGCCTTTGCCCGGCTTTCTTTATGCGTGGACCTGGTTCCTGATCGCGAAACCTGCCTCGATTGCCACGGTCACCACCGGCTTGGTTCGTATCCTGGGGACGTTTTCTGTCTTTGCTTTCTTTGCAGATCGCTGTCTTACTTGGCCCCTTGCCGTCACCTATGGACAGCTTCTCGCCATCGCGGCCACGGTTCTGATTTCTCTGCTCAATTACGCCGGGATCAAGAAAGCCGGAGAATTCCAATTGGTTTTTACTCTGCTGAAGGTCGCGATTATCCTCGGTATTGTATTCGTCGGCTTTAGTTATTCCTCAGGGAGCTGGAGCCATTTTGCAGCGACGTACTCCGGGGCAAAAGGGGGCATTGCGGGTTTCATGGCTGCGCTGGTGGCAGCGCTTTGGGCCTATGACGGCTGGAATGACCTGAATATGGTTTCGGAGGAGATACGCCAGCCGGAGCGTAACATTCCGCTGGCCCTGATCGTGGGTGTAGCCACCGTTGGAGCACTCTACATGTTGGTCAATGCGGCGGTCCAGTTTGTGTTGCCGGTTGATGCGATCGCAACTTCGCCACGTCCAGCTTCGGAGGCAATCGGCTTGATTTGGGGGCCGGTCGGTGCGGGCGTGGTTTCAGCGGCAATGGCGATTTCGATGTTGGTCACGCTCAACGGCACCATCATGAGCGGAGCGCGTGTGCCGTTTGCCATGGCACGCGACCGCTATTTCTTCTCTGCGCTGGCCGAGGTGCATCCACGCTTCCATACTCCGTCGGTGGCTATCGTGGTGCAGGCGGTTCTGTCGATCGGGCTGCTGCTCCTGGGGGGTAGTTTCCGGCAGTTCTTTTCGCTGGCGATTTTCGCGGAGTGGCTCTTCTACATGATCGCCGGCAGTACGGTGTTTGTTTTTCGCCGCCGTGAACCGGACGCGGTGCGTCCCTATCGAGTTTGGGGATATCCGGTAGTTCCAGTTTTGTTTGTTCTGGCCTCGGCGCTGCTGCTCTACTACACATTCACTGACAACCTGCGGAATTCTGCTCTGGGCTGTGTGGTGATTCTGGCCGGCATCCCGGTCTTCCATGCGTTTGCGCGACGGCGAGCGGCGTAACGGAATTGTGCCAGCCTACGCGGTGCAATACCAGTCTAGGGTGTGCAATAAAAGATGCGCGCCGGAAAGATGTTCAAAGGCTGAAAGCCCTGCCGCACCGACCCAAAGTTTGATTGTAGATATGGCAGCACAGTACGAGTGAACTGGTAAATGAGCAGCGCTCCCCGGGGATTCAACGCTCGTCTGGATTCTTCCAGTATCTCCTGCCGAACCTCCTCGGGCATGTTGGTATAAGGAATCCCGGAAATAATGCAGTCGGCGGTTTCCAAACCGAGGCCTTCGAGCACGGCGCGAACTTTGCAAGCCGAAGCATGGACCACCTGTAGCCGTGGATCTGATGCTTGATTTTGCAGGAAACCAACGAACTCACGATTCAACTCGATAGCCACCAACGTAGCGTCCGGGCGCATCCGTTTTAAGATTTCCTGCGTCATCGTGCCCACGCCGGGTCCGAATTCCACGATGACTCGGGCCCTTTCCCAATCGACCCGTGAGAGAACGTCTTTGACCAGAAAGCGGGAACTGGGAATCACCGACCCCAGCATGGCGGGGAATCTGAAGAAATTGCGCGCGAACAGAAACAGCCGTGTCCAAGACACTGCTTTGGACCTGCCAGGCTGCCAAGCCTCTATCCGCTGAATACCTTGCTCCGAAGTCGTCACGGCCTCTCCTGAAAGTGCTTCACCAAGTATGCAATCTCAATTATCAGCAGCGTGGGCGCAAAGCAGAAGGGTACTTTCGTCACCCACGGCTTCGGTACTTACCCTGCTGGCACCTTGCGCTTCCTCCTGGAGAAACCGAAAATCATAGATAGGTCACATCGTACAGTCCCTTTAATGCATGAGGATTACCAACTTTTGCGCTTCTGGCTCTTCACCGCGCTAAAACTGCTGTGGGGAATTTACCTCCTTCTTACCTCCATCTACTGCTTGCTCGCATTTCTTCCCTACACGTATTTTGCGCTCATCAAAGCTCCGCCTTATGACTGGATGCCGTGGTTTGCTCATCATCAGGCGGCGCTTTATTTCTGTGCACTAGCCGGCGTCGCTTTCACGCAATGGCAGGGAAAGAAAGGCCCAGGATTCCCTCTTCTTTTCGGCGCCTTGGTGGTGGCGGGTTTTGGCCTGGCTGCACGGCCGTTTCTAGGCTCACTCCGGGATGATTGGGCCGCCTACTCCTGGAGCCTGATTGCACTGCTTCCACTGGTGCTGATTGCAGCGATGGATGTCCGTCGGCAGTGGCCGGCAGCCGTTGACGAGAACTCCCAGAACGAGCCACGCGCCATGCTTGCCTATGGCAGCGCGGTACTGATCGCGATGTCGGTAGCGATCCTATATGCGGCTGGCGTTGAAGCGCATCACTATTCTGAGCAGGGATCATTCCACTTGCGGCAGAGCCTCGGACTGGGCAAGATCGAACTCCTCGCTTGGAGCTTGATCTCCCACATTCTGGTTGCGGTTGTCATCGTGTCAGTTCTGAACTTGATTCGCATCGCCAGCGAGCGAACGCGTCAGCCGAGGAGGTTTCGCTTGCAAGCGATCGGAATCGTGACTTCCGGCGCTTTATGGTTCGTGCTGGTCCGTTTTCTGAGTGGAGCGCTCAGTTTCCAGGGGTGGGCGGCTCAGCTCTATGCGGCGGCACTCGCAGCCAGCCTGACGCTGCTGCTCATGTCGCTAATCTTGTCGTTTCGCGGTGTGGCGCAAGGACGCCGCGCCGCGAACTCCGAGGAAAACCGGCACAATCTTGTGCTCTTCATCGCGGTGTTGGCCTTGTCTTCGCTCGCCGTGGCATTGCCAACACTCATTGGCGCGAACGATTGGAATGGCGTGCTGCAACATTCGTTCACTCTATTCTTCTGGATCGCTTTCAGTGCCTGCGTCTTTAATCTGCAGCCACGCCGCGAGACCTACGCGGCCACTACCATCCTGGGCGTGCTACTGCTGTCCGGATTTGCCTACAAAGCTCTCCAGGAAACCGCCATTTTCTGGGCCAAACCTCTGGGATCCACGGACGACGAAGTCTCGCTTTCAATGGAAACCTACGCCGCTCAGGACTTCTCTTTTCAGTTCGCGCATCACGTTCTGGGGAATGCCCGCTACCAAGCTTGCGGAAATCTCTGCCGCATCCTGCGCGAATACACCAACATTCGCGATGCTGAAGCCAGAACCGACGTCAGGCTGGTCGACTCGCTGGTTCCGGTGCCGGGCGACAAGCCGAATATTTTCATCTTTGTGATTGATTCAGTTCGTCCCGATTACCTCGGCGCGTATAACCCGCGCGCCGATTTCACTCCCAATCTCGACGCCTTCGCGCGCGATAACATCGCGGTACACAACGTTTACACACAGTACGCAGGAACCACGCTTTCGGAGCCGGCCATTTGGTCGGGCGCCATGCTGCTGCATGCCCACTACATGCAACCCTTTTCGCGGGTAAACGGTCTGGAGAAACTGGCGCGTACCGATGGCTACCAGATAATGGTCAGCTTCGATACAGTGCTCAGCCAGATCCTTTCGCCTGATGATGACATCATCAAGCTCGACGCGGACAAGCCTCTTTGGAACCGGGTTGAAGTCTGCTCCACCATCCATCAAACCGAAGTTGCTCTGGACACCCGGGCGGACAAGAAACAAGCGGTGATGTTTTATTCCCAACCCATGAACGTGCACCAGTTCGCGGCGAACAATTTGCCGGGAATGAATTCGGCGAATTGGCGGATCCGGCCAGGCTTCAACGCCCGCATTGCCTACGAATTGCATCAGGTAGATGACTGCTTGGGTGGCTTTTTCGCCTATCTCAAGGCTCGTGGCCTGTACGACAACAGCATCATCATTGTCACCTCGGACCATGGCGACGCGACCGGCGAACTCGGCCGCTTCAGTCACTCCACTTCGATTTATCCGGAAATCATGCGGGTGCCACTCCTCGTGCACTTGCCTCCAGCCCTGCGGCGCTCGGTGGTTTACGATGATACCCATCTGTCCGCACTGACGGACATCACGCCGTCTCTCTACTACTTGCTGGGCCATCGTCCGATTGTTGTGAACCCGCTGTTCGGGCATCCACTGTTCGTGGAAAGCCAGCAAGAATTGGAACGCTACCGGCGCTATCAGCTTTTTCTCGCCTCGGATGAGCGAGCGGTGTACGGATTGCTCACGGAGAACGGAAGGTTTCTGTACACGACCTACGATTCGCCGGCGCGAAGCTTTCTTTTTGATCTTGAGCAAGATCCCAATGCCCAACACAATTTGCTCACCGACTCCCTGAAGAAGACTTACGACCAGCACATCATCGAAAACCTTCAAATGGTTGGAGACTTCTACGGCTATCGACCCGGCGTGAGTTCGCTGCTCGCGTCTGCGCACTAATGGGAAGGTAGCCCCGCCTGCTGAGGCAAGACCATTCTCGGCGCCACTTAGCGGACCTGGGCACGCTTCTTCTTGCCGGGCAGGCCGACAGGATTCTCGTGAGTGCGCTCGCGGAAGCCGCCGCTCAGGCCTGTGGCCAGCGAGACACTGGATTCCCCGAATTTATCGCGCAAGTGGTCGGCAGCCGATAGCGCCTGCCGCCAGCGCTGGCGACGGCCATCTTCGAGCAAATCGCCCTGGCAGTTGGGGTTCTCGAAAGAAGCCGCATGCACTCCCAGCAGACGCACCTGCGCGCCCCTTCGCCAGTTCTTGCGGAACAGGGACCTGATCTGCTCGAAAATCTCGGTATCGAGTTGCGTGGGAGCCGGCAAGCTGTGGGCGCGAGTGATGGTCGTGAAGTCCTTATAGCGCAGCTTGAGCTGGAGGGTGCGAGCGTGCAATTGCTGTTCCCGCAATCGCCGGCCCACCATTTCCGAAAGCCGCATCAAGGTGGATTCCAGTTGCTCGACGTCCGCGATGTCCTGGTTGTAGGTATGTTCGTGGCTGATCGACTTCGCGCCCACGTCGGCGCCGACCTCGTTGACAAACCAGCCACCAGCGTCCTCGCCGCGTGACTTCCCTGCCAGCGCCAATCCCCACTTGCCGAAGTGTTCTTCGAGAAATGCATCGTCGAATCGCGCCAGGTCGCCGACCCTCTGGATGCCCAGCTTGAGCAGGCTCTGCTCAGTGACTTTGCCTACGCCCGGAATGTCGCGCACATCGAGCGGCGCCAGAACTCGGGCTTCCTGTCCGGGAATCACCCACAGAATGCCATGCGGCTTGGCCTTCGCGGACGCCACTTTGGCAATCAGGCGGGAAGTACCGATGCCGATCGAGCAATTGAGCTGAGTCTGTGACTTGATCTTGTGATGGAGCTGATGGGCGGCAGACAATGCGGGCCCATGCAGACGTGCGGTGCCAGTCATGTCGAGATAAGCCTCGTCGATCGAGGCCATCTCGACCAGCGGAGAAAACGTCGTGAGCACGGCATGCACTTTCTCGGAGTATTCGAGGTAGCGATGGCGATGGCCATCCACGAAAATCGCGTGAGGACAAAGCTTGGCCGCAGTGCGCAACGGCATGGCGGAATGCACGCCGAATTTGCGGGCCTCGTAGGAAGCAGCCGCCACAACGCCGCGCTCGTCGCATTGGCCTCCGACTACAACGGCTTTGCCTTTGAGCGCTGGGTCGAACAGTTCTTCCACGGAGACGAAGAAGGCGTCCATATCAACGTGGAAGATGGTTTTCGTGGACGGAGGCATGGGTGTGGTAACGGGACGCTTCTGATTCTACCGCGAGGGTCAATGGCGTGATGGGCGAGGACGCCCCGTCCTCCATCGAGCGTGAAAGCCCTATACGGACGCCAGCGCCGGAGTGGCGTTACGAGTGGCCCGCAACTGCCGCACGCGCTCGTAAATGCGCCCGTATTCCTTGGCCGAGTTGTTCCAGGAGAAGTCTTTGTTCATGCCGTTGCGCATCAGCGTTTGCCAGGAAGTTTGATCGCGGAAAGCTTTTAGGGCTTCTTTGATGGTGAGCAAGAGAGCTTCGCCGTTATAGTCGGTGAACTTGAAACCGGTGCCGCGGCTGGTGCGTGCATCCCAAGGTTCGATGGTGTCGTCCAGGCCTCCAGTGGCGCGCACGACGGGCACAGTGCCATATTTCAGGCTGTAGATCTGGTTCAAGCCGCAGGGTTCGTATTTCGAAGGCATAAGGAACATGTCACTGCCGGCCTCGATTTTGTGGGCAATAACATTGTCATAGGCGATCTTGATGGCGATCTTTTGCGGGAATTGTTTTTGCAACCGGGCAAACATTTCTTCGTATTGCTTGTCGCCGTTGCCGAGCGCGATCACGATCATCTCCTCGCGTGCCAGGCGGTCCATGATCTGGGCAATCAGGTCAAATCCCTTTTGCGCGGCAAAGCGCGAGACGATGCCGATGACGGGAAGTTTGAGATCCGGGTTGGTGACGCCAAAGGCCGCGAGCAAATCCTGCTTGCATTTCGCCTTGCCGGACAAATCCTGCGGTGAGTAGCGGGCTGCGATAAATTTGTCGGCCTGCGGGCTCCATTCGTCATAGTCCACGCCATTCAGGATTCCGGTCACCGTCGCGGCGCGGTCACGAAGAACGCCTTCCAAGCCAAATCCGAACTCGGTGGTCTGAATTTCCTGACTGTACTTGCGGCTGACCGTGGTAATGAAATCGGAAAAAACCAGCGCGCCTTTCAGAAAATTGACGTTGCCGAAAAACTCCATCCTTGACATAGTCAGCAAGTCCCAAGGCAAGGTCAGCAGCGGCAGAGTGTCAGGCGGGAACAGGCCTTGATATCCCATGTTGTGGATGGTGAAAACCGTGCCCACTTCCTGGAACGCCGGGTCCTCGGCATATTGGGTCTTGAGCAGAACGGGAATCAACGCGGATTGCCAATCGTGACAATGGAAGATCTGCGGGATGCCCAGAATCTTCGACGCTTCCAGCACCGCCCGGGAGAACAATGCGAAGCGCTCGGCGTTGTCGGGATAGTCGCCGGACGAGGTTCCATACAGAGCGTCGCGATCAAAGAAGGGTGGGTATTCCACAAAATAGTGGTCGACACCGGACTTGCTGCCCGCGCTCACAATCGAGCAGAAGCGGTAGTGATCATCGAAAGGCACGGTGATGCTGCGCACCACGGTGCGCGCATCGCTCAGCTTGGTCTGACGGTAACGCGGCACGTAGACGCTGACCTGGTGTCCAGCCGCGGCCAGGGCGCGGGGCAGCGCACCGACCACGTCCGCCAACCCGCCGGTCTTTGAGAACGGCACACACTCCGACGCCGCAAAAGCGATATGCATGAAGACAACCTCCCCAAGTCCGCCCGCCAACGCTCCCGCAAGCTATGATAAGAAACGTGACCGTCTACCGCGGACGCGGGAACATCGCGGACGAACTTCTAGTCTAAATGTGTGAAGGAAAGAGGGCAACGTGCCAAAGGTATCAACTGCGCGTTCCAGCAGTGACAAGCCAAAACTAGGCCAGCACTTTTTGACCGATCCCATGGCGCCGGGACGCATCGCCGAGGCCTTAGGAGACATCAGCCGCAGCACCGTCCTCGAAATCGGCCCCGGGCGAGGGGTCCTGACTTCCCTGCTGGCAAAGCGCGCCCGGCGGCTGATCGCCATCGAAACCGATCGCGTACTGGCGGCACAGTTGCGTATGCACTTTTCCCTTTATGGGAATGTCGAGATTATCGAAGGCGACATTCTGGCGGTGGATTTCGATACGGTTTTTGGGCCCAAGCCGGGAAGCACCCGTCCGGGGATCAGCCAGCACCCGGAACCCGTGCGCGTGGTGGGCAATCTTCCTTTTTTCATCACTTCGGACATTCTTCTGCGACTATTTGCCTACCGCAGGTATTTCGAGACCAGCGTGCTCATGGTGCAGCGGGAGGTCGCCGACCGCTTGGCGGCGCCGCCGGGAAGCAGCGAGTATGGATTGCTCTCCGCCACCACACAGCTCTACACCACGGTCGAGAAACTCTTTACTCTGCCTCCGACCGCTTTCACCCCGCCGCCTAAAGTGCATTCCACCGTGGTACGCCTGACGGTTACTCGGCGTCTGGAAAGCTTGCACGTGCCGGAAACTGCTTTTATAGACTTCCTCAAACTGTCGTTTGGGCAAAAGCGAAAGACTCTGTGGAACAATCTCAAGTCGCGATACGACACCCAGGCATTGCGGGCTGCGATGGAGCAAGCGGGAGCGAAGTCCGATGTGCGCAGTGAAGCGCTTTCGCTGGAGAAGACCGCAGCGCTGTTTCGGGCGTTGTCGGACGGCAAAGCCAACTGAACCACAGCGCCACTAGAGAACCAAGCCCGCAGGGGCTTGCGCCGCGGGATTACAATTCTGAGTAAGCCCTAAGGAGCGGACGTGAACCTGCCTATCCGCCATCCCGCTGTTGCCGGACGCTTCTACCCGCTGGATCAAGACACCCTTCTGGACGAACTGGACGCATTTCTGCCCGCCGGCGCTTCGACGCCCGCGCTGGGATGTGTTGCGCCCCATGCAGGATACATCTACTCCGGCGCCGTCGCCGGGGCAGTTTACGGGGTGATCAACGTCCCCCGGCACTGTCTGGTACTTTGTCCAAACCACACCGGCAAGGGACGGCCGCTGGCGATCATGAGCGCGGGCGCCTGGGAGACACCGCTCGGGCCAGTGCCCATCGATGCCGGCCTGGCTGCCACCCTAAAACAAAGGTTTCCCCTGCTCACCGAAGACGCTGAAGCCCACCGTAGCGAACATGCCATCGAAGTGCAGTTGCCGTTTCTGCAGCGGAGAAACCCGCAGCTCACTTTCGTACCCATTGCCTTGGGTACCGGCCAGTTTGCGGTTCTGGAGGAACTCGGAAATGCGGTGGCGGATGTGGTCAAGCAATGGGACGAGCCGGTGCTTATGGTTGCGTCCAGTGATATGAACCATTACGAGAACGACCGCATCACCCGGGAAAAGGACCACCAGGCCATCGAGCAAATGTTGGCGATGGATACCCGGGGACTGTTCGACGTGGTCACAAACGGGGACGTTAGCATGTGTGGTTTTGGGCCCACGGTGGTCATGCTTACCGCAGCCAAGCGGTTAGGGGCCAAGTCTGCCGAACTGGTAAAGTACGCAACTTCAGGCGACGTATCTGGCGACCGCGAGATGGTTGTCGGATACGCAGGCGTGGTTGTGCGCTGAGGCGCAGGAAGGGCTGAGCAAGCAATCCTGACCCATCTCGGACCTGCGTTACTCTTCGGCGGTTTTCACCGCGTTCGCTTGCTGATAGCCCGCTTGATAGCCCGCGATGAACCAAGCTCGATTTGCGTCCGAGCTCCAGCGGCCCACGCTCAGGTGACGAGTTCTGCCGGACGCGGCGTCGAACTTGCCCAGATGCAAACCATCGCGAAACGCCGAGTTGCCCGCTTGGCTTACGGCAACATTACCGGGCAAATCTGCCGTTGTGAGCAGACTTCTTGAGGTTAGAGCAGCAACCGCCACGCTGACCGCCAGCACAAATAGAAACAGCCTTTTCATAATGACCTCAGAACTTGCTTTCTGGATTAGAGCTTTTTTCAGCGCAGAAGAAGTCACGGGGCTGTAAAGCCTGTGTAAACTTTGCGCCTCAGCTTGTAAACAGAATGTCTTCTGGTGCTTTGCTCCTCTGCTATCCTTCCCCTCGGACCGCAGTCACTGTAAGCAGGAGGCAATCATGAGAAGCGTCTGGCGGAATCTGTGGGTGTTTGCAACCTTGGTGTCCGCAAGCTTGGTGCACGCGCAAGTCAACCCCTACAAAGATGGCACTCCCGGCGTCACCGGCTACCGTTCGGAAGTACTTGCCGAGGTCACGATCCAGGAAAACAAGTTTGAGCGGCTGGCAGAGGCCATTCCCGCCGACAAGTACACCTGGCGGCCCGCGCCCGATGTGCGCTCTCTGGCAGAAGTGTTCCTGCACGTTTCGACTGCCAACTACAACCTCTACAAACTGGTTGGCACGCCGCCGCCGGAAGGAATCGACCTTCAGAACCTGGAGAAGTCGACTTCCGACAAGGCGAAGGTCACGGCGACTTTGAAGGATTCCTATGCCCACGCCCGCAAGGCGATTACCGCCATGTCCGATGCCGACCTGGAAAAGAGTTTCGACTGGTTTGGAGGGAAAAACACTGAGCGTGGGGTGCTGATCTTTATCGTCAGGCACGGGGCCGAACATCTGGGGCAATCGATCGCTTACGCCCGCATGATGGGCGTAGTACCGCCGTGGACGGAAGATTTCAAGAAGCCGCAGAAGCCGGAAGCGACTCCAAAGGCGAAGCAGTAGGCCGTTGCCGGGGGCTACGGTCTAGTGGTGCGAGCCACCCGTGGAGTGTCCTCCGCTGGAATGGCTGACGGCACCGGCTTCCCCAACCCCGGCATGGGAGCCTGCAACGCCGCCTCGCGGGCCTTCGTATCCGCCATTCAACCAGGCCGAAAGGCCCGTAGGCCCGGTGTGGAGAGTGGTGGTGGCGAATCCTTTTTGCTGCGCCGTGTGCGACAGATCGCGCAGATTCATGACACTCCCGCGGGGGATTCCCAGCCCGGCGGAATTATTCGGAATCTGCACATGATTAACCGACTTCCCTATCGGAGTCGTAAGCGGGCCGTGATTCACGGCCCGTACGCGTCCGCCAGAAATGGTGGGAGATTGCGGCCGGTTGAAGCCTAGCGGAGCATTCGCCACCACCGGCAAGGTGTTATAACCCATCCACGCGCCTCCCGGTTGCCAGACCCAGCCGTAGCCGGGAAGGAAGTTCCACGAGCCATAGTGATACGGAGTCCATCCCCAGGGATAGGCAGATACCCAGCCGTAGCCAGATCCGGGATAGAAGGCCCATGCGCCGTTCATGAACGGATCCCATCCCGCGCCTGCGAAGTAGGGCTGCCATACATCTCCATAGCCGGGCGCGTTGAAGAAGCTGCCGTAGTAGTTAAGGTCGCTGGTCCCATACGGATACGGTGAATAGCTCGCGTAGGACTTGCTACTGTACTCCTGCTGGTACTGAGACTGTTGTTTGTCCCATGAATCGAGGGGCTCATCCTCAATTTCTGAGGTTAGTTCATGCTTGTCGTTGACGAGATCGAAACTTGCCGTTTTACCTTTGCCAACTTCGATCGTTCCGGACGGCGCAACGATCTGTACCGCTCCTTTGAAGACCGCTACCTCGGCGTCGGTGTCACCCATTGCTACGCGAAGATGAGCAGTCTGATTGACGGTTACAGTTTCGTGCGCAACGGTGAGGGTTAGATCGCTGTCCTTAGCGCCCAGAAAGTTGACGTAGGCCGTGCCTTCCTGCAAGTGAAATGTCGACACCTTCACGCCTGAGTCGCGAAGGGAAAGTTGCGGAATCTCCAGCACCGTGTCGGGAGTCAGGCGTAGAGTGCTGCCATCTTCGAGTTCCAGCGAGGCGCGGCCATTGTGTCCTGTCTGGACTTTCATGCCCTGAATAATGGGCAAGTTCAGGAAGGCCTTCTCGTAGCCTTGTCCAGTATTGCGGTCGACTCGAACGTCGCCTTGTGCGTCGCCCAGCCGCACTACTCGAGCCTGGGAATCAGCCAAGGCAGAGACCATTGACAGACAACCTACCGAGGCCGCGAGAACCAGCCTAAGAACCAGTTTGAGCCCAGCCATGAGAAACCCCCGACGGAGGAACTTCCTGACAGATTAGAACACAGCGGCGGGCCGGGGGTTGTCAAAGAATTCTATGGTAGGGTTGCCCCCGGGCGGCTGAGCAGGCTACTTGCCGGGTGCGCTGGCGCGCTGCAAGAGGCGCTGGGCACGCGCCCGGACGGTGATGATCACGGAGGAATCGTCAGCAATCTTCTGCAAGATGGGGACGGCAGCGGGCAAGTCCGGCCTAACGTCCTGTGCCATCGTGTCTTCCATGCGCTTCAATTCTTCGTCCAACGCCAACTTCTGATAGCGGTATTCATAGTCCAGCCGCCGGCCAAACTCCACCAAGGAAGACAGGTCTTGAAAGAGCGTCGTGAGTTCCTGGACGGCGGGAATCGAAGAGTAGTTGTAGTTGGCGATGTTGCTTTTGGCGGGGTCCCGGTACATGAGGGTCTTGTCGCCGGTAGAGGCGATGTTCTTCTTCTTGGAATCGACATTGCCCTCGAAATAGCGCGCCGTCTTCGCCAGATCAAAAATGTGAACGGTAGTTGCCAGGGAAAGCGCGAAGTCCATGCGGAATGGCCCATCGTCGTTGGACGATCCGTCAGAAGCGGAAGCATTGGTCAGCTTTCCGTCCGAGATGTAAGAGGCATTGCGGGCTGAGGTCACAGAGAAACCATAGTGCGATGGATTGGAGCCGGGGAAATCGCAGCTAAAAGCAACCGTGGCGACGCCGGACTGTTGAGCATGAGCCGGGCCTGCCACAAACAGGACCAGGCAAGCCAGGCAGATCAGGTTTCGGGATGGGCGCAGAAATAAGAGCATACACAAGGATTATGCCAAAAAAACGTGGACAGCGTGGTCACATGGCGCGCTGGCTGCGCAGGGTCGCCGCCGTATGAAGATGGCAAATGGCGATCGCCAGGGCATCCGCAGCATCCGGGGGCTCGGGAAGCTCTGGCAGCTTGAGCAGTTGCTGCACCATGTGCTGCACCTGATGCTTCTCTGCCCGGCCATATCCCACCACGGCAGACTTAACGCTCAGCGGCGCATATTCAGCCACCATGAGCCCGGCTGACGATGCCGCCAGCATGGCCACGCCGCGCACTTGTCCAAGTTTGAACGCGGACTTCACATTCACCGCGTAGAAAACATCTTCGATGGCGACTTCGTCTGGGTGATGCTCGGAAATGATGACGCTCAATCGGCTGAAGATGGTAGCCAATTTGGCGGGTAGGGGCTCACGCGGAGAAAGCTTGATGGCGCCGCAGGTGAGGCATAACAAGTCTCCCTTGCAGCCCAGTTCAATCACACCGTATCCGGTGTATTGGGTTCCGCAGTCAATGCCCAGCACGCGCATTGCGAGCAGTGTACTGCTTCCGAGGTTCGGCAGCTAGCTATCAAGTGAGGTGACCGTCTCCCAACTTGGAGATGATTTGCCCTCTCCGCGAACTCTGCGGCCGCTCTCCGCGTTTTAAGGTTTTGATCAGATTTTGGCAAACGCAAGGTCTTGAATCGCGGAGGTCGCAGAGAACCACCCGCTGAGTGCGCGGAGAAGTTGGTTCAGCAGCAGCGGGGCCGGCGCGCCCTGGCTGCGGCCTGTTCCCGGCAAAATTCAGCGTAGGCTGTAGAAGAGGAAATCATTCGGCGCCGTCGCAGGAACCGCATGTAGGCTGATTCGTCGAATATTTCCCGCAGGCAGGAGACGAACAGCGCTGCGGCGTTGGCCAGCCAAGCTGTCGGCTTCGGCTTCATCCCCCCTCCTCCGCAAATCTGGTCATCACAAACGGAGCTTCCCGTACTACCACCTGCTTGCTCCCGGACAGGACGCGGCCCCACAGCCAGACCGACTCCAGCAGAATGAGCGTAACCAGCAGGACTAGGACTCCGGTGACTATGGCGTCCAGGCGATCGTTGAAAATGAGGCGAGAGATTTCGTGGCTCGGAACCCCGGCGGCCAATTGGCGCGCGTGGGCGAGGAATCCGATTCGCGGGTTCGGGTCGAACATCTTGTGCCAGGACGCAGTAAAAGTCACCGCAATCAGCCACGCCAGCGGCGCCAGGGTCACCGGCGCAAAGCGGGCTTTGTGCGTTTTCACGATAATAGTGGTCGCTACACACAAAGCCACGGTCGCCAGCAGTTGGTTGCAGATACCGAACAGCGGCCACAGAGAGTTGATCCCGCCCAGCGGATCCTTGACTCCCTGCCAGAGAAAACATCCCCAGGCGCCGACGATCAATGCGCTGGTCCCGAGAATCGACGGATACCAACTGGTGCGTCCCAGAGGTTTCCAGAGGTGGCCGAGCGCATCTTGCACCATAAAACGGCCAACGCGCGTGCCAGCATCCAGCACGGTGAGAATAAACAAGGCCTCAAACATAATGGCGAAGTGATACCAGATGGCCATCACCGCTTGGCCACCCAGGCTATTGGAAAATATCTGGGCCATGCCGACCGCAAAGGCGGGAGCGCCGCCGGTGCGATTGTAAAGCGTCTGCTCACCAACGGCTTGGGCCAGCGCGTGCATGCTTTCGGCCGTGACTGAAAATCCCCACCCATTGATGGTGGCCGCAGCCGCTTCTGGCGTCTTGCCCACAATCCCCGCCGGGCTGTTGATGGCGAAGTACGTTCCCGGCTGCAAAACACAAGCCGCAATCGTCGCCATAATGGCCACCAACGATTCCGCCATCATCGCGCCATAACCCACCATGCGTGTCTCGGTCTCGCGTCGGATGAGCTTGGGTGTGGTGCCGCTGGAGATCAGGGAATGAAATCCGCTGATGGCTCCGCAGGCGATAGTGATGAAGGCAAATGGGAAGAGCCGGCCGGCGAACACCGGGCCGGTTCCGTCCACAAACCGGGTCAACGGAGGCATGTGGAGAGTCGGTCGCCAGACAATAATTCCGATGGCCAGCAATCCGATGGTTCCCAGCTTGACGAAGGTGCTCAAGTAGTCGCGTGGCGCCAG
This sequence comes from Terriglobales bacterium, assembly GCA_052147055.1. Taxonomy (GTDB): domain Bacteria; phylum Acidobacteriota; class Terriglobia; order Terriglobales; family Acidobacteriaceae; genus JABCZH01. The sequence continues at coordinate 24,316 of JBKQLO010000019.1, read as the reverse complement.
CAGCAACCATACCGGCAAGGCCGAGGCAGCGTATCCGTAGACGATGATCAGAATCGCGAGGGTGGGAGCGGTGAATGTGAACCACGGGGCCGCGGTGGCGTTCTGAGAAACCCATTGCCCGGCAAGAATTGCCAGAATCACCAGGGCAAATCCGAGGACGGAACTCTCCAGCACTTTGCCCGGCCGCAGACGGCGCACGTAGAACCCCATCAGAACTGCGATGGGGATGGTCATAGCAATGGTGAACACGCCCCACGGACTCGACTTAAGAGCGTTCACTACGATCAATGCGCCCGCGCCCAGCAGGATCACAATAATGCTCAGCACCGCGAGGTAGGCTACGAACCCACCCACGCGGCCGATTTCCTCACGCGCCATTTCGGTCAGGGATTTGCCATCCCGACGCACCGAGAACAGCAGGATGACGAAATCCTGCACACAGCCACCGAAGACGGCGCCGGCGAGGATCCAGAGGGTTCCGGGAAGATAGCCAAACTGCGCTGCCAGTACCGGACCGACCAAAGGCCCCGGGCCAGCAATGGCCGCGAAGTGATGGCCAAATACGACCCACTTATTGGTGGGAACAAAATCGCGGCCGTTATCCAGACGCTCGGCCGGAGTGGCGCGCAGAGGGTCGAGCGCAAGCACCTTGGCGGCAACGAACTTGCTGTAGAAACGGTAGCCGAGCGCGTAGCTGCAAACCGCCGCCAGCACCAGCCACATGGCATTGATCTGCTCACCGCGATGCAGCGCGATGGTAGCCACCGCCAGCGCGCCAAGCAGAGCGATGCCCAGCCAAAGGAGAATTCGGAAGGCGTCTTTTACGAGGTTTCGCTGCCAATTCGGGATTGTTCTCATGTCAGATTTCGATTGGAGAGATTATCCCAGTTTCTTCCGCATTGACAATCTTTTCCTGTCAGCCGAAAATCCGCTGACCATGTCCGCATTGGAAGTGTTGCTGGCGCGGTGGGCGCTGGACATCATCGAACTGATTCTGGTTCTCGGGGTGCTGATCGTGATGTTTCGTCCCCGCTCGGCCGGGCCTGTGCCTTCGCCATTCGCGGCGGTCGAAAGAAAGTTTCGAGAGTTCGCCCGGCGAAGGACTCTCTCCGTCATAGCAATTGCCACTCTTTGTGTTGTGGTACGGGTGATGCTGATACCCATTCTCGGCATTCCCGAGCCGGGTGCGCACGATGAATTCAGTTACCTGCTGGCGGCTGACACCTTTGCGCACGGCCACATCACCAATCCTCCTCACCCGATGTGGGTACATTTCGAAAGCTTTCACATCATCCAGCATCCGACCTACATGTCGATGTATCCGCCTGCACACGGGCTGGTGCTGGCGGTGGGGCAACTGCTGGGCCATGCGTGGGTCGGCCAGCTTCTGATCACGGCGCTGATGTGCGCCTCCCTGTGCTGGATGCTGCAAGGCTGGGTACCCGCGGGATGGGCGTTGCTGGGAGGCATCCTGGCGGTGCTTCGACTGGGCATTTTCGGATACTGGATGAATGGCTACTGGTGCGCTTCCATCGCCGCCCTGGGAGGGGCTTTGGTGCTCGGGGCGTGGCCCCGTTTAAGGCGCCAGGCCCAAGTGGGTAATGCGCTATGGATGGCGCTGGGATTAGTCATCCTGGCAAACAGCCGGCCTTATGAGGGATTTGTGCTTGCCTTGCCGGTGGGCATCGCCATGCTGGGGTGGATGATCGGGCTTCCGCAGGGCCGACGATCGATCGTTATGGGTCGCGTGGCCGCGCCGATTTTGGCAGTGCTGCTGGTGGCTGCCGCTGCCATGGGCTACTACAACTACCGACTGACCGGCAGTCCGCTTCGCATGGGCTATGAGGTCAATCGCAGCCAGTATTCCAGTGCAGCGTATTTCGTCTGGCAGGGTCCCCGGCCGGAACCGGTCTATCACCACGAAATCATGCGCAACTTCTACGAAAAGGAGTTCGAGTATTACCAAGAGAACCGCACGCTGGCCGGATTTCTGAGCCATGCGGCGGTCAAGATCTCATGGTCTTGGCGTTTCTTCCTCGGCCCGGCGCTAACTGTCCCACTTTTTGCCTTCCCGTGGATCCTTCGCGATCACAAGATGCGATTCGCGCTCTGTGCGGCGGGCGTGTTTGTTTGCGGGCTGGCAGTTGAAACCTGGTTCCGTCCCCACTATTTCGCGCCCGCGACCGCTCTCTTGTACTTGATCGTGATCCAGTGCATGCGCCATCTTCGCTGTTGGCGGCGCAAAACTGGAGCAGGGGCGGCGCTGGTGCGTGCGCTCCCCTTGGTTTGCTGCAGCATGGTGATTCTGCGAATCGCAGCGCTGCTGGCTCATGCTCAGATTGAGCCCGTCTATCCACGGGGAAACCTCGCGCGTGCCCAGATTGTCCGTGAACTAATGAATTCTCCTGGCCAACACCTCGTGCTTGTACACTATGCCCCGGACCACATTCCGGATGACGAATGGGTGTACAACGCTGCCAGTATTGATGGCGCAAAAGTGGTCTGGGCCCGCGAAATGGATAGGAAGCGAAATCAAGAACTGCTGGATGATTTCCCCGGCCGCCAGGTGTGGCTGGTTGAGCCCGACCGCTCCCCGCCGGCTCTTTCCCAATGGTTCCCCGCAACCGCTCGCTAAGGATTCATGAGGAATGAGAACGCCCGGCTCGCTGCGTCCTGGCCAGCCACAGCAGGAGGCTCACGCTGGCGTACGCTACCAGCAGAAGCATCACCGGCTCAGTGGGATGGCGGTAACTATTGAAGGTGTGAGTAATGTAGTAGATTAGCGGGAACATCAGCAGGACAACGGCGTATGGGAGCGCCTCGAGCCCTTTGCGTCGTAACGCGAGAATCATTCCGCTCCATGCCATGAGACTCACGAAAGACCAGACGACGGGATCGGGCGCAGTCCAATAACGCAGGCAGCGCCAAGCCGACAACCGCAGAAACTCCGCCGGGTGTCGTCCGATGAATTGGAGCGCGATGTCCCGCTTGGATTCCATGAAACGAACCTCGCCCAGCCGGTTGTACTCGCTGGGATCAAGAATGGGAAAGTCGCTGTCATAGCGGCGGGTAACGCCCTCATGGTTCCCCAGCCACAATTCGAGTCCGAAATTATCGCGGACTGGCATCAGGCGGTGAAACGCCTCATAGTTGCGGATGGTCCAGGGCAGCAAGGTAAGGAGAAAAATTCCACCCGATGCAAGCACCAGCTTGCCGCAGGGTCGAGCGCTCTGCCGATAACTGACCCACAACCAAACCCAGAAAAATGGGAACACGGAAAGCAAAGTAGTGTTGGTAAGGCCGGCCACTGCCGCTAGGCATCCAAAAAGCAGCCATAGCGATGTACTTGGCACTTTCAACTTAGGCAACATGAGAAGAGCCACCATCAGCAATAGAGCCGACAAACTGCTCTCCCAGAGGCGGACCGCGACCACCGTTTCGTACAGCCAGCAGGCCCACACCCAAGCCGCCAGAACGCCAACCGGAGACCCAAACTCGCGCTTCCCGAGGCGAAGAATCAGGACTGCGGTGATCGAAGAAAAAATTGCGTTGAGGCCTGCGCCGATCCAAAGCGCCCGGTAGCTATAGGCTCCGGCAAAATGGAAAATGCCGGCCAACAAAAAGGAATATACCGGCGGCTCGACCGCCGTGGGCGACAGCGGTGTGTTGGCCCAGGGGGAGCTGTAACCATGGCCCGAAGTTAGTGCCCAGGCGATCCGCGCGAACTCATTGTACTGGTAGAAATATCCCCACGCCTTTTGCGGCAGTAGCTGCGAGAGCGCCCAGATTCGCATGGTCAGCGCGACCAGAAAAACTACGGCCGAAGATTCGGCGATTCGCAAAAGAGTGCGGTGCGCACTTCGCATGGATGAAACGCATTGTAGCAGCGGCTGTGCGGGATGGGGTTCAGGTCCGCGCTATTTGCCAAACAAGTAGCTCAGCCCTTCGGGAAATCGTTTTCCCCATTCCCCTTCATTGTGCCCGGCGCCGACGTCGATCCGTACTCTGAGTCGGTCGTCCCCTAACCCGGCATGCTGCAGGATGCGTTGCAGTTCGCGGACGTCCTCGACCACCTGCCGGTCTTTGTCTTCGCGTCCGGCTTCGCGGGTTCCGACGCCGATGACAATCTTCTCCGGCCATTGCCGGAAGTAGCGGCTGTACTTCAGGATTCGACGACTGGAAATGAACAACGATGGGCTTTCCAGCAGCAATCGGCCGAAGGTGCCGGGGCGGTCCATTACTGTGTATAACGAGATCAGCGCGCCCAAAGACGAGCCTCCTAAGCCGGTATTTTCCGGTCCGCGCGCGATGCGGTACCGCTCATAGACGAACGGCATGACTTCATTCATCAGAAAATCTGGGTAGCGTTTGCCCTGGGGACGCAAGACCGGCGGACTGAACGAGCGGTAAGGCAGGAATTCCTTGATGCGCTCCACCGTGGCGTTGTCGATGCCTACGATAATGAGGGGAGCAACCTTCCCTTCTCGAATCAGCCGGTCGGCGGTTTCGTCCACTTGCCACTCCACGCCGGCGAATGCGGTCGCGGGATCGAAGAGGTTCTGTCCGTCGTTGAGGTAGAAGACCGGATAGTGGCGCGCAGCATTTTCCGGAGCCTCGTAGTCCGGCGGCAACCAGACCCGCAGCATGCGTGTGTTGCGATAGATGTGGCTGGAGAATTCGTGCAGGCGAAGTTCGCCCACCACCGACGAAACGCGGGGAGATGCTCGCCGCTCCACTTTCGAGTTCGTTGCTTCTTTGATTTCTTCCGTCAGCCGGTCTGAGGACATGGGGGTCAAAAACGCCGCATGGCGTTCGCTACCAGAAACGATGAAAGCCCAGTGATCAGAACCATCAGGCTGAGCGACGACAGACAAAGAATGCACCACGTGGCCAGCACAAAGGCTTCGATATAGGTGAGGTACAGCGCGAAACTCAGCCCGGCCACGGAGGCGATCAGCAGCATGGCCGGCGTTTCGGCCTTCGCGCGATACAGGGTCGTTAGCGCCAGCAGCCCGGCATATCCAAGAATGCCGATGAGAGCGTCGGGCACGCCCAGGACCGTCGAATAAATGCTTCGGTTCACGATGTCGCAGTTGAAGCTTTCGCCAAAATCACAATAGGTGGTTTGGGAGGTCCCGTAATGGTGGTGCAGCGAGAGAGACGAAACCGCGATCCCAGCTAGTGCGAGCACCGCGATGGCCACACAAACCCGCCGCACGGCGTTGCTCATTGTGGCGTCGGTCATGGCAGGGGACATCCGGTTTCCTGCCCGAGAAACTCGAGTGAGTGCGCGCCCTCGACCCGAGCGCCGTCAGCAAAAACCCAGGTGGGGAAGCGCTTAACACCGGCATCGATGCAGACCTGTGCCTGGTTGCGCGACCCCTTTATTCCGCATTCCACGTAGGGAGCGTACTGGAAGGACGAACCGAACATTTCCTTCTGGTCGGCGCAATGCGGACACCAATAAGCCCCGTACATTTTGGCGCCTTTGGTGCTTAAGCACTGTGCGAAAGCGTCCATGCGGCTGTCATGTTTGCGACGTAAAAAGTAGTACAGCCCGGCACACACGGCGACGATCACCACAGCGATGACGATGTTGCGCATCGGCGCTCCAGGCTGGGGGTTCGGACCTCGGCTCTGCTGGCGTTGTTTTCGTGCATCTGACATGGCAATGATTTTTATACCACGACGTTGAGGGCGGAAGGCAGCACGTCCAACGTCTGACACTGGATGCTCATCACTTCCCCGTCCACCATCACATCCACCGGTGCGCCGAGTTCGAAGTCAATGCGGCGGACGGCATGGCGTTCCGCCAGCGGATGGTTGATGTGGGATCCGTCATACAACGTCGGCAGTTTACGGACCAGTTCAATCCTGCCAATCGGCCCCCAGCGCACATATTCGATCAGTCCATCGTTCACTTCTGCCTGGGGCGCAATCATCATGGTGCCGCCGGTAAACTTGCTGTTGTTGAAGGTGAGAAACAGGCAGGGACGGCGGTCGAGTTCTCCCTGCTGGTTGATGCGCAGTGGAAACGGGCGTCGCCGCATTCGGGTCAATGAAACGAAAATCGACGCCTGATATCCCAGCTCACCCCAGGTGCGGAAGCGGCGCGCCCGCAGGGTGGCGACGTCGGCGGCAAAGCCCATGCTCAGCAGATTGATGAAGTGGATAATCCCGCCCGCATGCTGCATCCGCAACACGTCACAGGGCCGGGACCGGCGTGCGAGCAGGGCTTCGATCGCGTACTCCACCCCGCGGTCGGTGAATTCGCGCAGGAACGAATTGCCGGTACCGAGAGGAAGAAAAGCCAGTGTGGGACGCGGCCCCGAGGCCTCGCGAGGAAAAAGTCCGTTAACAATCTCGTAGGATGTGCCATCGCCGCCAACGGCAATGAATTGGCTGCGCCCTCGCGCGTAAGCCTCGCGGGCAATCTGGGTGGCATGGCCTGGCCCGCTGGTTTCGAGGGCCTCGACGGAAATGCCGCCAGCGCGCAAGCGGTCGAGCGCCGGTCCAACTAATTTGCGACAGCGCCCGCCACCGGCCGCGGGATTCACGACTGCCAGGAACGTCTCCCTCACAGTTCAACCACCGCAGTGGCACGGTCGAGATGTTTGCCAATCTCTTCGGCGAGGAGTATCCGCTTGATCTTCATGGACGCGGTGCGCGGAAAATCCTCGTTCCAGATCACGTACCCGCCCACGCGCTTGAACTCGGGCAGCTTGCGGTTGCGGGCAACCATGTCGCGCTTGAGGCGTTCGTCGAGCTCCTGACTCGAATCCAGACGCAACACCAGAACCAGTGTTTCGCGGCCCAGTTGCTTGTCCGGCCAAATGTAGTTGGCTGCAAACACACAATATTCCTTGACCGCGAGGCCATCGAAGACGGTCTCCATGTCCTCGGGATAAATATTCTTGCCGCCCTCGGTGACGATCATGTTTTTCTTGCGCCCGAAGAGCTGCAAGTGGCCCGCGGCATCGAAGCGGCCGAGGTCGCCCGTCAAAAGCCAGCCATCGACGATGGTTTCCGCTGTCAACTCAGGATCGTCAAGGTAGTAGGCCATGATTGTCTTGCTGCGCGCAGCCACTTCACCAATTCCCTCGCCATCCGGGTTGAGAATCCGCAACTCGACCCCCGGTAATGGTTTGCCCACGGTGTCCGCACGGAAAGGTTTGAAGTCATTGAGCGTGAGCGACGTGCCGGCTTCGGTGAGGCCATATCCGTTGGCCACCGGAATACCCAGATCGTAGAAAAACTGGAGGGTCGAGGGTTCCATGAAAGCGCCCCCGGTGAACATGGCCAGCAGTTCTCCACCAAACTTCTCATGCACCTGACTCAGCAACTTGCGGCTGCGCTGAACATTTGGTCGCTTGCGCGCGAACGCCCGGTTCAGGGAGATCATGCGGTGCAACAGGAAGCGTTTTACGGGCGACAGTTCCTCAAATTTTGCTGTCAACCCCCGCTCCAGGTTTTTCAGCACCATGGGAACCAGGCTGACATAAGTGATTTTGTACTTCACGAAGGCGTCGCGCACGAACTCCGGCCGCAAGGTGCGCAGGTGAACCACGCAAGCGCCACACACGAACGGCCCAATGAAACCAACCATGAAATCGATGGCGTGATTGGTGGGGAGAATGCTCAAGTAACGCACGCCCGGCCAGAAGGGATACCACGCGGTCAGAGACTTGCACTGTTCCAGATAGTTCTCGTGGGTAAGCACGCATCCCTTGGGCCGGCCGCCGGTGCCCGAGGAATACACGATACAGGCCATGTCGTCGAGCTTGCGCGGCACGAATTCGGGCTCGCCTTTGCGGCGGAACTCTTCCCAGCGGAACGCGCCGGCAAGGTCAGCGCCCAAGGGTGCTTCCGTCACCAGCACGGTCTTCAGCCGGTGGCCGGAAAATTCGGGGACGTGAGTGATCGCGCGCCACAGATGGTACTCAACCACCAGAAACTTCGCCTGCGCATGGGCAAGCAGTTGCAGATGCTCAACCGCAGTGAGTTTGTAATCCAGCGGAACCAGTACACCACCGCCATGGAAAATGGCGTAGGCCGAAATCAGCCACTTGGACTGATTGGTCATGATGATGGCGGCGCGGTCTCCGGGTCTTAAATCCGCATCCTGCAAGGCCCGCGCCAATGGTTTGGCGCTTTCCTTGAAGTCGGAGTAGGTGAGCCGCGTCTTCTCGCGATTGCGATCCGACTCGATCACGCAAATTTCGTTGGGCCAGCGGTCGAGCGCATCGCGCAAGGCCGCGCCCAGACAACTGTACTGGTCAAGATTGAGCATGAAAGATCTATTTCACCACAGAGAGGGTACAAGACATATAGAGAGCTTGGAATCAGGTATTGTCCTGATTAACCACAAAGGACACAAAAGGTCACAAAGGAAATCTTCCAATCTCGACCTTTGTGCTCCTTCGTGTCCTTTGTGGTTGGCAACTTGCGCTCACAGCCGGGCCTGGATGCGGCTGGCCAAAGTGCGGAAGTCTGAGACGCCCTGTAGCTCATAGTCCGGCAGCTCGATGCGAAAATGGCTTTCCAGCTTGGTCAGCAGATCGAGGGCCTGGAGACTGTCGATGCCAAGGGTCTTGAAGAAGTCGTCGTCAGCAGTGAGCTTCTGCCGTGGAACTTTGAAGTGCGCGGCGGCAAGGGTAAGGATTTCGTCAAGGGTTTTGTCGGTCGTTGTCATAGGCATTGCATGACCCCCACAAAAGTTGATTCACGGCAAATACGGCAGTGCGTCGCTGCTCTCCACGAACTTGCGCAGGCCCGCTTCTACGGCCGGATGCGTGAATAGCTCGCAGAAAAGTTCGATCTCGCGCTTCAGTTCCTCATAGGGAATCGGCTTGATGAACTTCTTCGCCGCAGCGGCTGTCCTGCGGTCAAATTTCCCCAGTTGCGCCGCGGTCGCGCGAGCCGCGTTCAAAGCTTCACCTTCACCCACCACCTGACTAACCAAGCCGACTTGCTGTGCTTTGGCCGCGTTGAAACTGCGGCCGGTCAATAACAGGTCGCGGACCACGGCATTCCCCAGGTCCCGCTTCAGACGCGGAATGCCGCCGAAACCTGGAATCAGCCCTAAACGCAGCTCCGGAAAACAAAAACGCGCCATCTTATCCGCGATGATCAGGTCGCAGGTCAGAGCTAGTTCAAACCCTCCACCGAACGTGACTCCGTGCACCGCTGCAATGGTGGTAAGCGGAGAGGCATCAATCGTGTTCATCACCCGGTGAATGCGCTCGAGGTAGTTGCGCACTCCCTTCGCGGCGTCGGCAGGCGCCATTTCGCTCGAACGGCGATACATCTCCCGCAGGTCAGCACCGGCGCAAAATCCGGGATTGAGTTCACTGTAGATAATGAGCGCGTGAGCTTCACTCCCAGCGGCACCCAGTACTGCAACAAATTTCTCCAGATCCTCAAGCGTTGCAGAACCGATTTCATTGCACGGCGCGCGGTGCAGCGCCAGTTCGATGACGCCGTCCTTTACTTTCCACGAGAGTGTTTCGCCCTTAAATGGATTCATCAAAGCCCGACTTGCGCCGAGGTCGCCGCTATACCGCCTGCTTCACCGCATACATCTCTTCGATCTCGTTCTTTAGCCGCGCGGCGATCAAATCACGCTTCAACTTTCCGTTCGCAGTGAGCAGGCCATTGTCTATGGAAAAAGGTTCGGCGCGAAGGTGAAACGCGCGAATCTGTTTGTAGTGTGGCATGGTGCGATTCACCGCGTCCACCTCGGCCTGGGCTTGCTCGCGGGTTACCGAGCCGGAAATAATCGCCGAAAGATAGCCTCGCCCATTGCCCACCAGCACTGCCTGTACTCCCGGCAGATTTTGCAGTAACTCATCTTCAATCGGCTCGGGGGCGATGTTGTGGCCCGAGCCTAGGATAATCAGATTCTTGATGCGGCCGATGATTTTCCAGTTTCCGTGCGCGTCCGCTTCGCCCTGATCGCCGGTGTGAAACCAGCCGTCGCGCAGGGTCTTGGCGGTTTCCTGCGGACGGTTCCAATATCCAGGGAAAATATTCGGCCCGCGCACGATAATTTCACCGCTTTCGCCCAGCCTCATTTCGATGCCGCGGATGGCTGATCCAACGCGGCCAGGTTCGACTTGGCGCGGGTCGTCCATGGTACAGATCGCCGTGGTCTCGGTCAGTCCATAAACTTGCAGTACCGGAATTCCCAGCATCATGAAATACTGCTGAGTCTCGACGCTGAGCGGGGCCGAACCGCAAATCAACGCTTTAAGATTCGCTCCGATCATCTTCTTGCGGATGGTGGGGAACACCGCAGAGCTTGCGCATGTCAGCCACATGGAGTCCGCGAAGCTCGCGTTATGTTCCTGCTTGCGCATCCACGCGGCTTTGGCCTTGCTGTAAATAGTTTGAATAACGCCCCCCGTCTTCCATAACTGTTCGTCAACTGCTTTGCGCATGCGCTCGAGAAGTTGGGGAACATTCAGAAAGTAGTCGGGAGCGGTCGTCCGGATGTCGCCCGCAAGCTTGGTCAAGTCGGTATTGACTGTGAGCAGGTTGCCGCGTAAAAGGCAGGTCAGCAGCATGATCCACGAACCGGCAAAGCAAAAGGGCAGATAGTGGAAGACGCGGTCCTGGCCGGGCCTGGTCTCCATCAGCGTGTCCAGCCGCTCTGAGGTGCAGCTCAGCATGTGGGCGATGTTCCCGGCGTTGAGCACCACTCCTTTGGCCTCGCCCGAAGTCCCGGAGGTGTAAATGATGGTGACGGGATCCGACTCCTCAATGCGTTGACCCGTTATGCCGCCGGGATTGGTGGCCAGAATGTCGGCGAACGAATGCTGCGGCGGAGCGTCCGGCCATTCCCGCACAATGCCGTCCCGCAAAGCGCCATCTCCGCAACAGATCAGCGCAGGGGCGCAGTCCTTCATCATGGCAACCAGTTCGGCGGGAGCCTGGCGGGCGTAGAGCGGGACGACGATCAATCCCTCGGCCATGATGGCCAGGTCAATGGCGACCCAGTCGATACTGTTGTGGCCGAGCAGTGCGACGCGGTCTGCTTTCTTGAGGCGTTGGCCGGACAGGAAGACTCGGGCTCTTGTGATTCGCTCGAGGAGTTCGCGGCCGGTGATGGCGAGCGTCTGGGCGTCTCGCAATTCACGCAGAAAGACGGCGTCCGATGCCGCTGCCAGCCGCGCGAAAATGTTGTCGAGAAAGGTCACGTTGAAACGGTCTTGTGGGTCGCGTCAGCTATAGGCCTCGACCAAGCATTTCAGGCCCGTACTCATCGGCGGTAGGTAATCTTCCCAGCTCCATTCGCCCTTGCGCGTGGGGAACTCCGGATAACGCCGCTGAACTTCTTCTTCGAAGTACACACCCATGCGGGCCATCACTTTCAGATTCCGCACTACCGTGCGCCCAATGGCTTCGGCAATACGCTCCCCGTCGGTCGCCAGTTTCTCCAGCGCGGCCAGCAACTTGAGCTCGAGGTCGGCATCGTCCACGTTCATCAGCAGGTCCTGGTGCCCGCGCTCGTTCATCAGATTGCGAATACGCTCATCCATCGTGATGCCGGCCGATGGAACCAACCCCGGCATCGAGGTGACGATTCCGTGATAGCGCGAGGACGCCATCATGTGACACGCGCGCAGCACACTGACCAACTCGTAGATGTTGTATTCCTCCGAAGTCAGAACGGGCACACCGCCCAGCTGTTCGGAGATGCGATTGGCTGGCCGGGCGTCGAGGCGCTCGGTCGCGACCATGATCACGAAAACCTTGCGCTGCTTGCGAAACGCATCCACGGCTTTTGCGATGGCGGTGAGGTAGTGCTGGTAGGCGCGCGCCGCGTCCGGCCCCGAATGGTGGAAATACGGCCCCCGGTAGTGTTCTTCTTTATAGGCTCCGGTCAGGCTGCGCAAGGCCAGCTTCGCCACCGAGGCTTTCACCGGCCACTCGAAAGGATTGATGGGACACACCACCAGCACCGGTGTCTTCCCGTCCCAGCCTACCTGGCGGAGCGTTTTCTGTCCGTATTCGGCGGGATGCGGCTCGAAGGTCCAAGCCGTATCCGTTCCCAATTCCGTGGGCACACCCAACTCGCGCAGAATGGTCCGCGATTCTTCGTTGCGGGTGATGATCAGCGAATTTCTGCAGAAGCGCTCGCACATCTTGCGCACCAGCGGATCCATGTGTCCGGCCTCAGCGCCGTAGCCAACCGACAGTTTGTTCTCCGCCGCCGCAATTCCCAACGATCCGATCATCATGGTGGTCAGCGCGTTGGCGAACTTGCTTTTGAACATCGACCCTTCGCAGGCGACGACCCCGTGGTGCTTGGGAACTTCGCTCGCCAGGAAGGGCGGGAAAATATCCGGGAGACGCACCTGGGTGGTGCCTTCGAAGTAGCCGCGCGAGCGCTCGAAGTTGAAAGTCATCGCGCTGAAGTCCACGTTTTGCGCCCCGAGAATGTGCCGAATCTGCCGCAACATTTCTTCCACGCGCGAATCCGAACCCATGTTGCGGGTGCCGTTATATCCGGCGAACAGCAGCTTGAGTTTCTCTCCTGGACGCCAGGGCTTGCCTTTGCCGAGCATCCAGGCAGCTTTCGACTTTTCAATCGAGGCGCTGACCCAGGCTTCCAAGATGAAGTCCATCATGCCGCGGTGCCTCCGGCCTGCGCAGGCCAGTCCTGGTAACGGTAGGTGAACTTGCCCTCGCGGCTGAACTTGAGCAGCGGAAAACTGTATTGCGAAAAAGGCACAGGCCTGCGGCCAAGTTCAGTGGTCACCCGAGTGTTGTCGAACACCGTGTTCCATAGCAGATACGGCATGAACACCTTCATGAGTGACGCGCCATGCGAAATGGAGCCACGGAAAGTCGACAACATGTTGACCATGGCGGAAAACGGCCGCTCCAGCAGCGGCAGAAAGGAAGGCCCGCGCTTCTGCCGGGCCGCCGCCAGCGCGGTCGTCAACTGGCGGAAGGTCTGCGAGTCTTTTCCAGAAGAAAGATGATAAACGTCATACTGCGTTTGCGTCTTCTGATGCAGCGTGGCAATGGCGTCGGCTACGAAATCGACGTTCACGATGTCGATCTGGTCGTCGGGGCGGAAAGGCAGCATCGGTAGTCCCGCCAGGAAGACGAAGGCCTTCACCATGTCGAATTGCGTAGTCTCGGCGCGGCGGCTGTCGCCCAGCACGATGCTCGGCCGAAAAATCGTAATTGGAACTTCAGGCAGCAACTGCCGAATCATGTGCTCGCAGAATTTCTTGGTGCGGGCGTAGGGATCATAATCGGAGCGCTCCCAATCGATCGACTTGTCTTCGGTGACGACTTCGTCTTGCCGTTTTCCCGCCACCGCTACTGTGCTTACGTGGCTGAAGCGGCGCATGCCGTGATAATGATGCACCCGCATGGCCAGTTGCAGCACTTCCAGCGTGCCGCGTAGATTCACGTTCAGGCAGCTCTTTTCTGACTTGCGGTTCAACGACGCGGCACAGTGGATCACCGAATCGCTGGTATGGATGAGTCGATCGTAGTCGTCGCGAGCAAGGCCGAAACGCTCCCCGGTTAAATCGCCGCGGAAGATCCTGACGCGAGTCTGTAGATGCTCGTAGAAACGCGGGAAGTCGAGATGCAACTGCAACGCCTGCCAGAGCCGGAGTTCGGCTTCATGCGCATCCCGCGCCCGAATCAGCACATTCAGAGATGCGCCCTGCTGTTCCAGCAGGTTGGCGGCGACGTGTCCTCCGATGTAGCCGGTAGAGCCGGTCAGGAATATCGCCACGTTGCCCCGTTGGTGCCGGTTTTGACGGTAACGCCGCTCTCCGCCTCGGCAAGTTGGAAGTTGCGCGCCGGCCGCGCCTCCAGCGGACGCCCCTCAATCAGAGGATAGGTCCACCGGCGCAGCGCTGGGACATGAATGTTGATCCAGAACTCCCACCAATCGATGGCCGCAGTGTTATAACCGAAATCGGCCTGCTCCTCAGGCACCAGCGCGTAGGCAAGCTTCTCCACGTTCTCGGCGACGAAGTCATGCTCATTCAAAAGAATAAACGGCTCGAAGAGTTCAATCAGTTTTTCGACCTTCTCGAGATTGCGCTGGGTCCGCGCCAAGGGCGTTTTCTTCAGCGGAAACGCCGACATGATGTGCTGGATCGACTTGATGATTGCCCTCTGGGCGGGCGCTGACATGCGCTGATAGCGTTCCTTGGAAACCGGGATGGCATCAAAACGCAGCCGCAGCCAGTACTCCAGGCCTTCCTGTGCACGGTAGTGTTTGCGATGGGCCAGGGAGGTAAGCTCTATGGATCGCCGCATATCGCAGGGGTTGGTGACCGACGCGGCTAGCTGATAAACCGGATCGTGGCGACGTTCCATAACCGCAGCTGCGATCAAAGTCATTCCGGCGCAAACCGAATCCACCGGAATTAGGTCCAGGCGCTTGCGTTCGTTCGACGGCAGTTGGCGGAAATAAGTCCCGAGCAGATAAGAAAGCGAGGCTGAAGTGTTGATCCCCTCATTCCATCCGCGGAACGGCTTTGCAATCGAGGTTTCGACGATCGCCGGCCGGACGATCGCAATCGGCAGACCGGCGCCATACTTCGCTATCAGCGACTCCGCCAGTCCCTTGGTCAGAGTGTAAGTATTGGGCCAGCCCAGCTCGAGTGCGCGCTGGGCTCCAGCTTCGGTTAGATAATCGCGCAGCCAGCGCACCCGATTCTTGCGCACCTGGTTTTCCAGTGCGGCGCCGTGGAGGCCTTTGGCGGCGTGTTCTTTCTGCAAAGCCTGTTGCCGGAGCTCTCCCGTGACTTCGTCACCCTCCGCCCGCTGTTCGGCGTCACGAATCGACTGGCGCAGAGCATACCATTCGCGTTCGGCATCATAGTCAGCAATGGCTGCGGGTACGTAATTCGGCCGTATTCTTTCGTTGACCCGTCCATCCTTCGTTCCTGCGACGTAGCAAGTGGAAAGATGCAACAAGCCCGCATGATCGGACTGCCGTACGAACTCGACCACGTTCACGGCGGCATCGACGTTGGTCAACAGCGCGTCCCGCAGATCGGGATTGAAGTCCGTCAGCCCCGAGCTGTTGATGATCAGGTCCAGCTTTTTTCGCAGGACTTCGCCGGCCGTCGGAGACAGCCCGAGTCCAGCCTGGGAAACGTCGCCTTCGACAACCTCAACCCGCTCGGCCAAGAACTTTGACAAGCCAGCCCCGTAGCGCGCCCACAAGGGATCAAAAACAGGGGAATCCTCCACCAACTTTTCGAAGCGGCGCTGCGCGGGATTCGATTTCTGCCGCCGGATCAGCAGATAGACGCGTCCGGTTTCCGGCAAGTCCATCAGCGAATTCACCAGCCAGACCTTGCCGATAAATCCGGTAACGCCTATCAGCATGACGTGCTTCCCGGAAAACGCCGCGCGCACGGAAAGAGGCCGCGATTGCCGCGGCCCCTCGAAGTAGACGGTTGGCCGCTGTCGAACCGGTAGCTGGCGGTTGGAAGGAACTACGGCAGAACGCAGTTCCTTGGCATTGGACAGGTCAAGGTCACGCACCAGCCGCTCGGGACTTCGCTTCCCATCCGGTCCTGCGCCGGTGATGCGGGCGAAAGCCCCGCGCGGACGGATAAGGGGATCGAGCAGCCTGCCGGTAGCCATGCCATCGCGGAACTCCAGGCGGTTCGCGACGATCCACTGCACCCCCAGATACCGGGCCAGCGGTCGCATGATGTGATCCAGCCCCTGGCTCACCAATACAACATTCTGCCGGGAATCCACCAGCGTCTGGAGTTGGCGCACCCCTTCCGGCTTGAGTTGGGGCTTCAATTTGTACTGGAAGTATTCTTCACCCAGTAAATCAAGGCGGTCCTGGCTGACCCGTCGCAGCACGCTATACACCACCCGCGTGGCAAGTTCCCGGTTCAGTGCGTAGAGAAAAGGCCGCAGCACTGCCATCAGAAACACCAGCCCGCGCCGGGTCCAGCGTTCGGAAAAGGTTTGCAGGTTCCACGTAAAAAAGGCAATGGACCGGACAGTGGTCAATTCAAGCAGGCTGCCCTCAACCCGCCAATACACGGGATCATCATGGCCGGGGCCGCCAGGATTTTCTTGAGGCGTATTCAAAAGGTCTTTTCTTCCCGAGACGCACACTCTCGAGCCAACCGGAGGAACGAAAGTCTTTATTGTAAACAATTGCGGTCAAAGGGCGAAGCTACTGTCGCCGAAAACCGCCAAGTGCCCGGAATGCATCGAGTTAGCAACTCGGCAAGAATGCAGGCACCCCGGCCGGATGAGGGTCACGGGACATCAACGCTCGCCTTTTTCCTGTATTCCTTCTCAATCCCGTTGCGTGAATTGGTCACGCTGAATCCCCCGTCCGAGCCGGCTTTTACCTCGATATAGTGGCCGTCTGACTTCTCATCGATATTGGCGATCAGGTTCTCGGGCGCATTGTGCGGTTTGTCCGAATCCATCGCGTAGTGCAATTGCCATAGGTCGGCAAGGTCCGGCGAATCATGGATAATCTGCCAAGCCTCGGGACTGCCTCCTTTGTGCGGTCCGTTATTGATCACAGCCACACGCGGATGCACCGCCCATGCCAGCGCCCTAGGATTGTCTGGATGACCTCCATGGTGAGTTGCCAGATAAAGGTCGACTGTGCCGATGAGGTTGTTGGGGCAAACCAACTCCAATTCTCTCTTCTCGGTCAAGTCACCGAGATCCAAAAACCGGAATTTGCCGAAGGTGATGAGCACACCCAGCGAACGTGAGTTCTCGCTGGTGTCGTCTGGGGGTTGCTTCTCCAGGTCACAGTAGATGTTGGCTTCGCCCGCGCCCGGCAAGGGGTCCGGGATGTGATCGCCCGCAGCAGTAAGCACCTGCAAAATGATGCCTTTTAGCGGCACTCCCTGGCCCGGTCTCAAGACCACGCGTGCGTTATGTTTGATGGCTGCAACATAGGCAGCATAATTTTTCTTGGCGGCGGCGGAGTCTTCCTGGTTCTCACCGTGGTCGACGAATATCCCGACCCTGAACTTTTCCAACAGGTCAGCCACGCCGCCCACGTGGTCTTCGTGATAGTGGGTGATCAGTACGTAGTCGATCTGCTTGATGCCCGCACCTCTGGCGACCTCGACAATACGACCTGCGTCACGCACTCCCGCAAAGCCCGTGTCAATGAGTATGGATTGCTTCGCCGGGGTCACGATGAGCGTGGACTGCCCACCTTCCACGTCAATGAAGTAGATTCGCAACGGCGCGTCGGACTTGGCCAGAACGGCAGGCGCGAGGAGCAAACCCATGCTTAGAAGGATGAACCTCCAAACTAAGCGAATCATGGCCACTCCTTGCGCATTTCACGGGAATGCATATGACTAAGGTAACGGAACTGGCGCTTTCCTGCCTCCGCCACCTGCGCATCCCACCCTATAATTTTGGTCGTGACCACGCCTTCTAGAGGAGCGACTGCGTTCCTGGTTGTCTTTGGCCTGATATTCGCAGGTGCCGGACTGGCGGCGGCCTTTCTGGCTGCCAACCCCGCCAATGTTCAGGGAAATCCCATGGTCGCAGTATTGGTCTGTGGAATCCTCGTTTTGGTGGGCGGCGGCCTCGTCTATGCCGCCCTCTACGGCAACCGCAAGCTGAAGGAACAAGCCGCCGCGCAGCAGGCTGCTCCAGATTCTCCCTGGCTGTGGCAGAAGGATTGGGCCGCCAGCCGGGCCGAGAGCAAGGACCGCAACAACGCCGTCGGCCTGTGGCTGATGGCAGGATTCTGGAATGCCATTTCGCTGACTCTTACCGTTTTGAGCGCCCGCAAACCTTGGCAAGATTCCGGTCACACTGTTCTTCTCGCTCTTGGATTCTGCTTACCGGGTGTAGTTCTTGCTGGTGTAGCCGCGCGTGCCACCATCCGCCGGAAGCGCTTTGGCAACACCTACTTTGAATTCGCTTCGCTTCCCTTCGCTCCAGGGAAGGCTCTCAAGGGAACCATCCACTTACGCTTCAACACCACTACCAGGCACGGCATCGATCTCACTCTCTCCTGCGTTCGCCAGGTCATCACTGGCGCGGGCAAGAATCGCAGTGTGAACCGGGTCGTCCTTTGGCAGTCGGAAGCGAATGTGCCACAGCAGGCACTCACGCCCGGCCCCATGGGGGACGCTGCCATTCCTGTGAACTTCGTGGTCCCGAGCGACGCCTACGAAACCAATCATGACCTGCCAAACGACCAGGTCCTCTGGCTGTTGCACGCGCAAGCGGACGTTCCCGGCGTGGACTACTTGGACGACTTTGAAGTTCCGGTTTTCCGGCTGACGCCGCGGGGGGCTACTACGCCCGCGGCCACAAGCTTCGGCGACTCGCAACCCGAGGCCGCTCCGGCTTTCCAGAGCGACGCCTCTGACGTGGCGGCGCCGGATAACTTGAAAGTGGTTGTCTCGAGCGGTCCGGCCGGCGGCACGGAGTTCTACTTCCCGCCTTTCCGCAACCCCAGCCGCGTTCTAGTTTTGCTCCTGATCACGGTGGCATTCAGCGCACTCGCCTTGGGCCTGCAATCTGTCAAGGCTCCGTGGTTTGTCACGTTCGTGTTTGGATTGATCAGCCTGGTGCTGGGCTATGGCGTCGTCCAGTCGGCACTGGGATCCTCTCGCATTGAGGTGGGCGGTGGGAAACTGCGCGCGAGTCGGGCGCTGCTGGGAGTGAGTTCGACCCGCGAAATTCTTTTCTCGGAGATCGAAACAATTCTTGCCGTGACGAGCAGCCAGCAGGGCACAAATATCAGCAACG
Source organism: Terriglobales bacterium (assembly GCA_052147055.1). GTDB lineage: Bacteria > Acidobacteriota > Terriglobia > Terriglobales > Acidobacteriaceae > JABCZH01. The sequence goes on along the minus strand of JBKQLO010000019.1, from coordinate 5,554 downwards.
CTTCGTATGCTCTCCGCTTGCAAACTAAGGCCGGCAAGAAAATCACTCTGGCCGATGCCATCGATGGCCGCCAGGAGGCGCGATGGGCCGCCGCCCAACTAGAGAAGTTCATTGGCCTCAAACTGGATACGCACGTCGCCGTTGACAACAGGTTCGGCGCGTATGGGCCGCCGCCTCAACGGGGCCCGTCACCGGCCAGCCAACCGATGACATTGCCTCGTCGTGGAGCGCTGGCGATGGCCATCAGTGCAGCGTTCGTTCTTGCCTGGATCGGCTTCGTCGGCTATCACTTCCATTCTGCGATCCACGGCGTGCCCAAGCGGCCGGCCGCGATGAAATCGCAAACTGCCGCGAAGTCCCGGCCACAACGAGTAACGTACAAACCCCTCACCGCGGTGGACACCCAGCGCTTGCAGCTATTACCCGAGCAGACGCAAGCCGAGGAATTGCTGGAGCGCGCCCTTCAGCATGATGACAAGGCGCGAGACTTATTCGAACAGAACATCACCGTCTGGCTCGGCGACATCAAGCTGACTGACCGCATGAAGCAACTGGAGTGGCGTTCCCGATTCTCCACCGATCTGCGCGTACGCTATGCCAATGCCGATCTCAACCTGGCTATGAACGGCTGGGCCAAGACGGAACATTCCGCCGATCTGCTCATCACCGAGGCGCAGACCGACAACAGGTCACGCGCCACCTCTGTGTATCAGATGGGAATGCTGGCTGGGCGGGGCATCGGCTACAACCTGATCTATCCGGTATTGATCGATTATGCGAAGAACGATCCTGATCCCTACGTGCGGCAATGGGCGGTCGAAGGCATGCGCTACCTCGGCACCGACGAAGCCTTGGACCAGTTGTTCTATTCCTTTACTCACGACCCCTCGGACACGGTCCGCCAGCGTGCCGGGTGCAACATTTCCGACTGCGGCAACTTCATGCGCAAACAACGCATGCGCATGGCTCCCAAACTCATAGCCCTAGCGGAAGACCCGCAGACTTCAGCCCAAATGCGTAACTGGACCTTCCTCGCCTTGGTGGAAATCACCGACGAACACTTGCCCGCCGATGCTGAAGCCTGGGAGCACTGGTACACCGAGCACGGCGCAGACAAAACGGCCGAGTTTGAGCAAATGGATTGGTGGCGGGTACGAGGCGACGAGTAGTCGCCTCTCGCGTTGCCTTGATTCTGTTCCCTGAATCGCGCTCAGCCTGTCCTGGCGGAACGCTTAAACGCAAGCAGCAGACCCACTCCCGCTAACCATCCTTCGAATTCAATCCCGCTACGAGCCGAGGTATCCACAAAGCGCGGCAGCAGCAGAGGATGGGTTCGTGTTGTCACCAAGCCGGGGTTACAAGTGGTCGCCGAGATCACGTCTTCGGAGTCCAGCCACGGCAGGAACTGCGAATGGTATTCCCCGCTGGGATAACAGAAATGCCTCGGATCAGAGTTTGTGATGGCTTGGAGCCGCTGCCGGTTTTCCTGAATCTCTTTGCGGAACGAAGCTTCATCCATCGGCGTACGGTGGCGATGAGCGTGTAATTGAAAGTCCACTCCCGCCGCCGCCAGTTCCGAGATCTCCTGTGGGCTCATCACATGCAGCAGTCGTTTCCGCAAGAGCTCGTCATAATCGAGCTGAAGCACCGACGCCAGAGTCGCAGCCAGTGCGTCTCTGTCTGCGCCATTGAGGTGGTCGACCTCGGCGCCACGCATCAGCCTGAGTACGATTTCCTCGCGGCTCGACTCAGTGCGCAGATCCAGAGGCGGCTTGAGACCAAGTTCCTTGCCCTTATCCAACACCATGCCCCTGCGTTTCCAGAGCATGTAAGAACAGATCAGGTTGAAAACCGGCCTCTGATAGTGACTGTAGTAGGTGGTCTGATAGACCGTGACTGGAAAGCCGCAGGACTTAAGCAGCGGATAGGCACGGCGGTAGAAATCGCACATCCCATCATCGAATGTGATGACAACACTGCGTGGCGGCAATTCTCCGGCGTGCAGATGCTGCAAAGCCGTGCCGAGAGGTAACACGTTGTACTCGCCGCGCTGAAGAATATCCAGACGCTGCCGGAGGACATTTGACTCCATATACAGATTGGGACGCCAGAGATGTTCATCCTCCTGCGAGACGCCGTGGTAGCACAAAATCAGCAGCCGTTGTCGCCGCCAGCGACTGTCAGCGACCAGGCGGGATACTCCCCAGGTCTGCAAAGCTCTAAACGTCGCACGCCTGATGTTTCTCAGCATTGAGGAGGAACGATTCGCTGGCTGGCGGGGTTCGCCCGCGCCCGTCTGCTAAGGCTCGACTGCGCTGCCAGCAGGACCGCTCAAAGCCGCAGCCAGTAGCACGTCTGGTCCGGCAGGCCTTTCGCCGTCAATGAAAACCCGGTGCCAGATTTCAAGATTCAGTAACCGCCAAATGCGGTCGCCGTGGTCGCGCCGGTCAGCTCTGTGCTCGGCAAACAGGCATTCAATCGCGTCCTTGCGAAAGAGCCCGCGATTCAGCGTCCGTGGCTCCAGAAGCATGGCCTCCAACGCGTCAAGTTGCACCCCCAGCCACCTGCTCCAAGGGGTTGGAAATCCCATTTTCTTGCGATAGATGACCGACCGCGGCAACAGATCTTCGGCGGCTGACTTCAAAATGGACTTGCCATCCATCCCCCGGATCGAGTACCGCGCTGGAATGTCGGCGGTGAATTCCACCAGCTGATGATCCAGAAAGGGCACGCGACTCTCGATGGATGCCGCCATGCTCATCTGGTCCTGCTTCATAAGCAATTCCACCAGATACGTCTTGATGTCGGTGTAGAGCATGCGATGCAGCAGATCGCCGGAAGACTGGTTCCAGTAGCGCAAAGAGTTCGCGTAGGCGTCTCCAGCAGTTCCCTGCGCCTGGGATGCAAGCAAATCTCGCTGATCCTCGGCTGAAAAGGCGGAATAGAAATTGTCGAAGTAAAACGAAGACCATGCTTCGCCATCTCGCAGCAGAAACGTATGCTCCAGCTGGCGTCGCATTGACGCCGACAGCGGGCTGGCGCGCAGAGCACTGCGTAGCAGCTTTCGCAGGCGGGCTGCGGTCAAGGCACGGTAAACGTTATCCATACCCGAATTCATCAATGTCCAGGCATAGCGAGCGTAGCCGCCCAGGGTTTCATCGCTGCCCTCGCCGGTGAGCACGACGGTTACGCGGCTTTTGGCCAGGCGCGCTACAAAATATAAGGAAACACTGGACGGCCACGCGATCGGCTCATCCTCGTGCCAAACCAGGGCCGGCAAAACATCGAAGAAGTCCTGGCGGCTCATCCGGATCTCGTGGTGTTTTGACCCAAGATGGTCAGCAACCTGGCGCGCGTAAGGCAATTCGCTGAAAGACTCTTCGCTGTACCCGACCGAAAAAGTTTCGATGGGTTCACGCCGGATTTTCTGCGTCAACGCTGCGACGACGCTGGAATCCAAGCCACCACTCAGGAAGACACCCAGCGGAACATCGCTCATCAAGTGACTGGCCACCGATTCTTCCAGCAGGTCGCGATATCCCTTCACGTAATAATCGCGGGAATGCTCAATCGCATCTGGGGAAGTGGTCAGATCCCAGTACTGCGATATCTTCATTTCTCCGGTCTCACCGATCTCCAACGTGTGGCCGGGAAGGAGCTTGCAGATGCCAGAGAACATCGTCTCCGGCCCCGCGATATAGCCAAACGCGAGATATTCCGCCAGCGCCCCCTGATTGAACTCCGGCTTCACGCCCGGATACTCGAGAATCGTCTTGATTTCCGATCCAAACAAAAGCGTGCCGCCTTCAAAGCGATAGTAGAGGGGCTTGATGCCCAACCGGTCGCGGGCAATGAACAAACGCCGCGTGCGCCGATTCCAAATGGCAAAAGCAAACATGCCCCGCAGCCGCTGGACACATTCGGGGCCGTATTCCTCATAGAGATGAACAATGGTTTCGGTATCGCTTCTCGTCCGGTAACGGTGACCGCGCGATTCGAGTTCTTCCCGCAGTTGCTGATGGTTGTAGATTTCACCGTTGTAGACGATCCAAATGTTCTGGTCTTCATTGGTAATGGGCTGCTGGCCGGATTGCACATCGATGATGCGCAGGCGTCGAATGGCCAAAGCTACATTGCCATCGACATAGGAACCGTCTTCGTCGGGTCCGCGATGGACAATCTGCGCACTCATGCCGGCCAGAGCGCTTTGCTCCACCAGTCGACTTGCATCCCGATGAAAGATCCCGCATATTCCGCACATGAGTTATGGCTTCCGGTGCCCGGACAACCGGCTGGGCGTTGTCGATGCGGGCTCAGGCTCGATTGCAACCGCCCTCGCCGCCGCCTCATTCACAATTGTGCCGGGTTCTGATGAAAAGGTCTCGCATTGCCGCCCTGTGCAGATTATCTCGCAACGCAGCATCAGGGTCGGACAGGAAACGATCTGCTGCCCAGCGAAGCTCACACTCGTGGCATAGCAACAGATCAGCTTTGAACGTGATCCGTCGCGACTCACCACGGAATACAGGAACTCGGCATCGCTGCTCCACGCGCCCGCTTGCCACGCTCCGGGTTCGCGAGCGAAGCACACAAAGTACTCAGCCTCGGCGGTCACGTAACGGTAAGCGCCGATTCGGGCGGGATTGCGGGAATCAAGAGGGGCCAATGTTCCCTGCGACTGGGCGATGTTGCCTGGGACCAACATGGTCGCAAACTCCGTGGGCAATTGGGCTGCCCCTCGAAGACGAAGAGTGTACGCAGGCGACTTAACTCCGTACGCCGGAGACCACCAGTCTTCGAGAACTTCACGCGGCCAGCCAGTCATGCCCGCAGTGAGCAGGCCCAGGCCTGACCCGTCACTTCCGAAAAATCTCCCGTCCGGTTGGGGCGAAAGTCCGGCAGCCAGATGCCAGGACAATTCCAAATGATGCTCTCCGGTGCCCAACACCACATCGCGCACGAAATAGAGACCAGAATGCGCGGAAAACACCCAGCGTTGGTGTACCACGGGACCTTTCAGACGTGCATAGCCATCATGGCTGGCAGCCACAAGATCGAAAGTCTGGCCGCTGATTCGCCGCTCGGTACAGACACGGGGAATCTTCATCCAGCCAAATGGCCCCCGAGGCTCCGCTTGGTCCTTCTCATCGACTCGCAAGGTATTGTGAGCCGCCGTTCCACGAAACAGATTCCGTTGCCGGCCCCCGTACTCGAAGGTGCCAGGATCAACCAGTAACGCACGTCCTTTGGCTGCTAGAGTCACACTCAGTGCATCGGCATGGCCGTGGCCAGCGGTGAATGCTCCCTGCGTGCCGGCGTCAAAGACCAGTTGTGCGTCCGGGCCCGAGAGCACATGCAAACCGTCGATCGTCAGCGACACCCACTCCTGTGCGGACGCCGGTGATCCGATGGCATCGAATGCCGAAACCCCCGTCCCACTCAACAACCACAGCGTCTCTTCGCGCAGTCCACCCGCGACAGACTTAAAGTCAGCGCGTCTGAACATCGCCGCGCCCGTCGCGAGCGGATCGCGCATGTGTTCTGCACGATTGCG
>JBKQLO010000018.1:0-3622 GCA_052147055.1 Terriglobales bacterium | reverse complement strand
TGGCATCGAGGAAACGGCGAAAATCCGTGAAAACGACTCGCGCACGATAGCGGCCTATATGCTGATGACCGGGCATGGCGAGTCGCACAGAATGTCGTAGGTGTTCTGGCGCAGGTCGGTACCCGCGCCGCCATGCCTGCCGATCACGAGCAAATCAGCATCAAAGTCGCTGGCCGTCTGAGCGATCACCTTCGCGGGATTTCCGGAACGGACGAACATCTGGGCCGCTGTGCCAGCTTCTTTCTGAAGGATTTCGATGCGCCGCGCCGTGTGCTCTGAAACCGACTGCGCAAACTCCTCTTCGCGATTCCAGCCATAATGCGCGATGGGAAATTCGGCGCTTGCGTGAACGATTCCAAGACCGGCCTGATGCTCGCCCGCGAGCCATGCGGCCCACTCGAGAATGCACCGGCTGCGCTCGCCGAGATCCACCGCGCACAAGACTCTGCGGCAGTGGATTTCTTCCAGCCGCGGCGCTTTTTCCAAGTGCGCGCTGGTCCACACCGGACAATCGAGATCGTACAACACCTTGGCCGTAACCGACCCGACAAGAAAACGGCGAAAAACGCCCAATCCATGTGTCGGCATCATGACCAGATCGGGATTCCAGCGGCGCGCGGCATCCACGATTTGCGCCGCGGCGTCTCCCGTCACGCACACCCGCTTCGTGGTGAAGTACTTGAGTTCGTCCGCCAGGAAAGCATCCAGTTGCTCCCGTCGCCCTGGCAGCAGTTCCTCCGCGAGGTTATGCTCGCCCATCCCGACGGTATGAAGCAACAGGATCTCCGCCTCGAAGCGGCCGGCGAAGGTTTCGACGTAGCGGGCGGCGGCGAGGCAACTATCAGAGAAATCGACCGGGAAAAGGATCTTCTTGATCTGCGGCATCACATTTTCCATCTATCTACGGGCACTGCATTCCCCGTGCCAGTTTCTTTGACCAATGCCGATCTTGCGGCTCTTGCGGCTCTTGCCTTTAGGCGCCCCTATTGCCCCGGGGAGAATCCCCCAGTGTGCGAAAGGGCGCAATCGGCGCTATTAATGCGAGGTCTGGCGCAGGCGCGCATAGGGCGCGCGATTTCCATCCATGCATAGGTTTGGCACCATCGCCAGCGATATTACGATTCCAGCCTGACACCCGAAGATACAGAATCTCGCGGGTTTCGGACCGGGCGAAGGGAGCGCGCAATGAGAAAAGCCACGCCGGTCATGAGCAAGCCTGCAACTACGTCCGCGACGTAATGATAGCGCCCATACACGGTGGCGACCGCGATCAGGGTTGCCGTGACGCCCAGGAGCCGGCCTACCCATTTGTGCTCGGGAAGATAGAGCCACATACCGGCCGCTGCGCAAAATGCGCCTGCCACGTGGGCGCTCGGGAAAACGCTGGTGTGAATTCCTCCCACCCCAAGCAGCCAGAGGTTCCAGCGCCGGGAAAAAGTAAGGTATGTAGGCAAGTCTTCGGAGGGAAAAACAATACGTGGCGGCTCAGAAGGCCAAAACGGAAACTGCGCATAGCAGAGCAAGACTCCGGTCAGGAACAGGAATAAAAACTGGTCGACCCGGCTCCGACGGCCGTAGACATAGAGCATAATCAAGGAAAATGGGCCGAGTGTGTATACCAACAAGTAATTCAATTCGAGGACAACGGGCAAGACCGGCCCCCAGGATTCGATGACCGCCTTCATCCCGCCGTGGAGAATCGAATGGTCCCAAACGACCCAACGTGCCTCCAGTGAATGCGTGACCTCGCGCCGTACAAACCACCCCATTTCTTGGTAAGCCAGCATGGTGAGCAGCAGCGGCAGCCAATCCCGCGCGATGCTAAGAGGCTTGCGCGGCCGGACCGTATCTCCGTACACCAACAGGCTGTAGCCGGCCAGAATCGTCACGTTCAGACCAATCGTTCTGAGCCGCGTGGCTGGAGGCAACGGCATTGCTGCCGCCAAAATCGCTACATACGCTAGAAATGCCCACAGAACCCATTCCGAGCGCCGGACGCATGGGGTTGTACGAATGACGCGGCGAGGGTCTCGGGTTTTAGCTCGGCTGAGTTTGAGAATGTCGATGTGCACAATACCAGTACGGCTGCCAGCAATGCGGGAAACCCCGTCAAGGGGAGTACGGCACCACCTAGCTTTGCTGTAAACTTCTGGGCCGTCAACTTCTGGAAACGCATAGCGTCTCCCCAGCGCGCCACAACTGTCCGCGTGAAGCAGCCGTTGCCCCCCGACCATAAAAGCCTTCCGTCACGCCTTTTGCGCTCGCACCACCTTGCTTGAAACTTGCGTGGTGGCGCGAGCACGATAAATACGTAGCTATTGGCGCATCCTTCCTGGAGGCGGGAATCCATGCCCATACGGATAATGAAATTCACCGAATGCGTGGGGATAGCCCCAGCAAAAACGGTACGGAGAATAGTAAACTGCGAACGGCGAGTAGAATCCCCAGCCGAAAGGTCCCCAGAAGATGCCATCGGCTGGAAGGAACGTGTAAACCCCAAACCACGGATCCCAATACCATCCAAAGCCGGCCCATCCGGGGGCATATCCTCCGGGTCCGGGGCCAATGTAGGCGCGTGCCGCGCTGACACTCGCTTCAGACAAGTATCCGGAGCGCAAGCCATTCCATCGATAGAACTCATCCTCGGACGCCTTGGCGTCAAAATGTTGAGGCTTCGGCTTTCCTCCGGCGTTAAGCGCAACCTCGCGGTCTTCCGTCACCTTGACCTTTTGATTTCCGGCGAACAGATCCGCTTCGCCCTTGAACACGCGCACCTGCGCATGATCCGCATCGAACTCATACAGGCCTTTCTTTAGAAGTTTCGTGTTCGCACCGTTTTGATTGACGCGGATGTCGTTCTCATTACGAATTTGAAGCAGCTCCACGAATGCTCTTCCTTTCCCCAGCTCGACCGTGGTTTTCGCCAAATCCGGCGAGACCATCTTCACCGAACTGTTCTCCGCGACTCTCAGAAAGACGCCCGGCGTGAGCAGGATTTCCACTTTTCCGGCTTGGGTTGTGAGAGTTTCGTCCTTTTCCAATGCAAGTGAAGCGATCGCGGCTGGAATTACTGGGATCGTTCCAATGGAAGCTTGGCCCTCCACATAGTTGACGCTGCCCGGCCTCGGTGGACCAGCAGGCCGCAGTGCACCGGCGGTTGGCCCCAGGCGGGCACAATGAGAGCCACTGTCCATAACAAGTGGGTGAATGTCTTCAGAGACGTGTTCATAAGACCTCAGCTTTCTAATTTCTTACTTGGCAGTCGCAATGCCACATCAGTCATCGTGTTTGTAATGTGCGTCTTGCGCTTGGTAAGAAAGCTGCGTGATTTGGCGTAGCGTACATTCGTGCGTTCCGCCGAATCGATGGGGGTGAGGGATATGACCCAGTCCTCGAATGCTAGCGCTGGATTAGTAACCCGTTCATTTTCTCGATGGCCTTCCCGCTAGCTGACGATATACCAAGTCCTCTTCACCGCGTGGGGGCTAGCCCGAATAACCGCCAGCCCTCAACCGTCGGCGGTCAACGAGCCGTTCGTTGCTACTTGGATTTGCTCGTTTTTTGCGCCGTCTCGAAAAGCTTCAGGTCAATCGCGTCGCCCATCGCGCGATAGCCGGCATCA